>JAYVIX010000286.1:0-13121 GCA_043769845.1 Cytophagales bacterium | reverse complement strand
TGCCCATCTCAAAAGTGTGTAGAGGGAATTCTGGAATCGACAAATAACCACCCCAATGTTTGTAGGTCTTTGCTTGTGCGAACCAAACTCCTGTTGCATGAAAATGAATATAAATGGCTGTAAAATATCCCAAAATAACTGGCAGTAAATTTTTTGATAGGTTAAAAAAATGAATAAAATATTTTCTATTTGAATTAGCTAGAAAACGATACATTTCAAGGACTATAAAACCACCCAGAAACATGGGCAAAACTGGTCTTGTAGCCGATGCCGCGAACAAACCGATGAATATTAAGGACTTATAATCTTTTCTGTATCCCCAAAATGCGAGTGTAATAAAGACAAAAAACAGACTCTCCGTGAATGGCACCATGTAAAACACTTGTAATGGCATACAAAGAATAAATAAAAATAATTTTCTATTAAACTGCAACTCAAAAGATAGCGTAACAATTGCTATCCCATATAGCAAGTAATTTACCAATGAAATTACTAAAGCATTGAACCCAGTCAATTTCCAAAACAATGGAAAAACTGGGAAAAATGCCACATTAGACATTTTGGTAGCATCAAAACTATAACCGCTATAAACAATCTCTTTATACCAAGCTCCATCCCAAGTCGCATAATTTTCTAAAGTGATAGGCACGAAGAAGTGGAATACAGAGCCTAGTGTATAAAAGATACTGAAGCCTAGAAAGTGAAGGAAAAATAATTTGAGGTAAGAAAAAATGCCATTCCTTGTTGTTTGCATCACTATAATTTTACGATGTAAGCCAAAACGTAAAATGGAGGTCGGTTTTCATGAGAAGAAATAGCGTCCCATCCTTGCCCATGTGTTGGTATTGATCCGTCTGTGTTTTCCTCATCACCACCTGGAAAATCAAAATTGTTATTAAAATCAAGATTGTTACGCCCATGATTCCACGGTACTCCATGCGTATGATCTGGCAATGCTGATTCTATTTTTAGAAATTTATAAGCACTAATACCACCTTTATCTCCCACATTGTAATAGGGGTTTAATGTTTCACGAGGATCAGGGTTAGCATTTATTCCCTGTCCCAAAATAAATCTGCCTCTAAGGTCTGGAGTTACAAATTGTTGTCCATCTGACAAAACAGTCTGTCCAGCGCATATTGCCCAGCCCGTAGGTATATCTGTTGGTGATCCACTCCACATCACTATTATTCCTCTGGGAACTAAGCCAAAGCCGGGAACGGATATTCCTGTTGCGTTTATTGTTCCACCTGCGTCTATATTCCCCAATGTGGTTATTTTTCCTCCCACTTCAAGATTTTGCGACAATACCGTTTGTCCTTGCACGGAAAGTCCATTTGTGCCTACCGTCACCTGTTTCGCCACAATTCCCTCTTTCACTACGGCACTACCGTTCACCGTCAGTTTTTGACCTGTAGGGTTGGAAGGGTTTCCTACGCTTAGTTTTTTGGAAATAGTGACCGAATCGTGTGTAAAAGGCGCAGTAATTGGATTGAGTTCGTACCATTTTCCAGCTAAACAATACATGTATTTGGCACTGCTAGTATCATATACCAAAAGCGAATTTCGCGGGTTTTTTATCGCTTGCCAGTCGCCAGTACCCATTCTTGGAATGAGCAAGCCTTTGTTGGTAGAGCTGATATCCAGTATCGAACTGGTATCTGGGTTGGTGGTGTTTACACCTATCTGGGCAAAGATTGCAATAGGCAATAGCAAACAAACTAAAAAAAATAAGGTGCGATGCATGGGCGAATTAATATCCTACAAATGTAGGATATTTTTTGGTTACTTCATCCAACGGATTAAAATCCGTTGTTACAAAATGTGCCGTTCCTACGGAACTGTTGCTGTCAGCCTTTTTGTAGAGCCGTAGGCTCGGTGCATATTGTAAAGCTGGGTTTTAACCCAGCTTTTGGCCACGGTTTCATCTCCTGCCTATCACACCAAGTCCTCAAAAACATACCGCTCGTCATGTGCCACTTCAAACTTGTCCAGAAAAGCCAAATACTCGTCTTTGAAGCTTTGCTTTTTGTGGTGTTCCTCCTGATTGACGATGTAACGATACACGCTTTTTATCTGTGAATGACTGTACGAAAATACACCATATCCTTCTTGCCATTCAAACCTATTGCTAGTCAAAGCATAGTCGTTCACATATTTTGACGACTTCGCTTTCACTGTTTTCATCAGTTCCGAAATAGAAACTACTGGTTTCAAAGTCAAGAAACAATGCACATGATCTTCCACTCCATTCACGATAATGGTTTTGCATCCTGTCTCATTTATCAGATTGCCGATTACGCCAAGCAAAATCGGTCGCCAGCTTTTATCAATCACGGCTTCTCGGTATTTCACCGCAAAAACTGCTTGGAGATAAACTTGATGATAGGTGTTTGCCATTTTTCGATTATTTCTTTCACTTTATTAGCTCAACGGATTGAAATCCGTTGTTACAAAATGTGCCGTTCCTACGGAACTGTTTATACCTCATTTTTACCAAAGCCGTAGGCTCGGTCCATATTGTAAAGCTGGGTTTTAACCCAGCTTTTTGGTTGGGTAGGTTTTAACCCCCCAGCACAAAAACATCCCACCTCAAAAACTCAGCATATAATTAACCCCTGCACGGTATTCCGTGAAATTCTTGAAGCGAGCGGATGAAGCCACATTTTTCAAGGCCACAAAATCGGCAGAAAGGGTGTTGTTTTTATAGACCAAATACGAAACTGCCAATCGGTTGCTGTAAGACGAGTTGGCCTTTTGCTTGTTTTGGATGGTGTTCAACATGTTGACAGTATTGGTTATTTTCAATTTTTTAGACAGTAGCGTTTTGTTGGCTGAAATGGATGGCCCAATCAATGTTTGATCTTGCACTTGGTTTTTGGAAAGCACATAGGTCAGGCCTGCCGTGAAACTGGTCTGGATAGGTTTCACATTCAAGTTCTCGCTCATGTTCAGGGTGTAAAATTCGTTCTTGTTTAGCTTATTGTCGCGTGCCGATTGGTAATTGCCCATCAGTGTGCTGGTCAGTTTGTTTGTACCGATGTTGGTATTGTTACTTATCGTTGCGCTGGCCGACTGTGTCACTTGAAGGAAGTACAAAGAATCCGAATTTATCTGTTGGGTGCCGGTGCGTTGCGTAAACTGGTCGAGCTGGGTCGTAGTGTTGAAATTGGCCAAGGAAGTCTGGAACGACCATCTTGTGTTTGGGTTGAAAGAAACAGTAGCAGAAGAAACCAACCTATTGGTTTTCGTAAGTTTACTTTTGTCCAGATTATTGGTTTGATAACCCCCTGAAAGTGTGTAGTTCAGTTTTTTCTTGAACAGCGAACTACTGAAATTGAGCGTGAGGTCTTGCAAATCGTTCACCAAAAAAGTAGAACCCAGCGTGATATATTCAGGTTGAATGCGCCTGAGCAATAGTTTCAATTGAAAATGTTTGGCCGAAATAGTTGCATTGGCCAAAATGGCATTATTCGACCGAAAACCTTCTTTCTTCGTCAAAAGAGGATTAAACCAATTGCTTTTATTAGCCGTTTCGAGTCGTACGCTTTCTGAATTTGGATTTAGTCCGCTCCAAGCATATTCGCCACCCACACTTAGGAAAGGCAGCACTTTACTATTTCCAGAAACCGATAGTACTAGGTTTTCTTGTGGTTTCAGTCCAACTGTTTCGGCACTTGCCTTATCAATCGAACTAGCCAAATCAAAAGCTTTGAATAATATAAAATTATATTCATGTTTTTGTTTGCCAATGGTTACTTTACCGCCATATCCCCAACGCTCGAAACTTGGTTGCCCTTGTACTATTCCGTCCACACCACCCACGTTTACGGGTCTTGCCAGTCGGCCACACATCACCACTCCTTTTATGAGCGAATTTGAAGGAGCGACTTCTACGCCACCGCCCAAGAAAACCGTACCAGCCAACGTTAGTTCTGAAAAATAGAGCGATCTATAACCTGCATGCACTGTGATGTACTTGTATTTCGGACTAACACCAAACTGGTTGAATGGCTGGGTAAAACTGCGTTGTTGCTGGCTGAACTGTGCCGAAAATGGCAAAACCACTCCTTTGTAACTAATCGTGACATTGCCCGAAAGCAACCAATAAAAAGGGTCTCGTCTGGAAGCAATTCCATCCACAGTGTAAAAAGTAGAGTTGGCATTGAAGCCACCTGTTATGACTGGTCTTTCACGTTTGGTACTGTCAGTTTTTTGGGCGAAAACTTCAATCGAAACAAAAAAGACGAGAACAATAAAAATACCTTTCATCCTAAAGCTTTACAAATTTTTGCACCTTCGATTCGTTGCTCGTCTTTATCTGCAAATGATACATGCCTTGTGCAAACTCGTTGGTTGGAATTTGTTCCAAGATGCGCTCTCCTTCCAACTGCTTTTGCCATAGCACTCGACCATCAACCCCAATAATTTGGGCGGTAATCTGGTCGGTTCTGCTCAATGAAAGTTCTAACCAAATGAAATTGGAATTCGGATTAGGATACGCTTTGAAATCTTTGATTTCCAAAAAAGAAATAGATCCATCTTCGTCAGCCAAATCTTTTCTCGTATTCAGATTTTTTACTTCTATTTTCTTTACCAATGTATCGTAACAATCTGTATTTCTGACAATCAACTTTACATAAAACGTGCTTTCGTATCCAAACACATGTACAGGATCGTACACCTTAGATGAAATTCCATCTCCAAAATCCCAAATCGTTTCATTTGCTTCGGGCTGCGAAATGTGGGCAAAATAGAGTGAATCGCCTACTAGCACATTGCTCGGTACTAAAAAACCTGCATTGATGTCCGTACAAGTCGTGTTATTATTTGGGCTTTGACCAGATGACGGACAACCATAGCTATCGTATTTGTTCACTATTGTACTTTGAATAGAATCAGCACAACCTGCGTAGCTTGTTGCAATTAATTTGACCAGATAAGGCCCCTTTTTTGAATAATATTTAGTCGGATTTATAGTGCTAGAAGTTGTTTCATCACCATACAACCATTTGTAAGTCAGGCCATCCCTACCTTCTTGCAAAGTAGTATTTACAAACCGAAAAGAGCTATCGTTGCAAGTAGGTAATGCAAGAAATCCAGCTTTTGGCAAAGGCCTAATATTCGTTTTTCTTACCAAACTGTCTACACAACCATTTTTTGCTGTTACTTTTAGCCGAATAAAAACAAGACCAGTATCTTGATACACATAGCTTGGATGCTGAATAGTACTCACATCGTTTCCAACTTTGTCACCAAAATCCCAAGAAAAAACAGGGATCGAAGAGGAAGAAATAGTATTCGGCCGAACTGATACTCCTCTGCAATACAAAGGATTTACTGAGAAATTAGCTACCGGTTTTGTAAGTGTATCCACAAAAATACTGTCTCCCGCTTCGCAACCTCTGGGGCTTTGCAATTTTACCCAAACCAATCCTTCTTTTGTGATTTTTTTGGTCTGAACAGTGTCATTGTCCGACCAAACATACACGCTTCCCTTGTTCTGAGCATCCAAGGTCAAGGTGTCTCTTTCGCACAATCTTACAGTGTCTTTTGTCCAAGCAATTACAGGTTTGAAAGTAGTGCAGCTTGCAGTACCTGCAGTGAAAGTCATTGGTACATTCGTCAAAAAAAGATTCGTGCAAGTCAATGAATTAGAGACTACATTTATCGTACTCACAGCTTTACTCCAAGCCTTTGCCGTATTGCTTTTTTGCCAAATGCTAAGATTAGCTTCATTCTGACCCTGAATTTCAGCATCCAAGTAATTGAATTTCAGACTCGATAATGTCGCTGAAAAAGAAGGAAGAACAGTGAAGCTGCGCAAAATACTACCATCACTTACTGGCAAGCTCGTGTGCTTTCTTTCCACAATTACCTCGCCCAGCGAACCAGAAGCCATTTGCATCTCCAAACCAACTCCACCGAATTTATTTACAACTCCAGTAACGTTTCGCTTCACACGCAAAGCTCCACCCGTTCCAAAAATCCTTTTGTTGGCCGTTTCACCTATGATCGTGTCTCTAAAAGAAGAACTATTCGAAGTGAAAAAGTTACCCATATCAAGATTTCCGTTTCTCATTTCGATATTGCCAGACGTTAATTCTATTCGTTGCCGCACCATCAATGAATCAAGCAAAACCAAGTTATTGCCCGTTTTATTGATTGTCAGGTTCTGAATCTTGATGTTTTTCAGTCCTTTTATATAACCTGTTCTATTTCCAGAAAACACTACATTCTCTTTCCCAGATTCTGAAAAAAGATGCCCTGTTTTCGATTTATTCACCAAACTATCTGTGATATAGACAGTTCCGTTTGAGCGTATCTCGGCATTGCCATTGCTCACATAACTTCCTTTCACATACAAAATGTCCTTTGTGGAAGACATGGTTAGAATGGTATTGTTGTTCGTAACGATGGTTTGTGAATTCGCTCGATAGGAAATACCTAACCATTCAAATATTACAAGCAATAAAAGATTAGTTCTCAAAATGATTTGGGTGAAATGTGTCCAAACATAAAATGTAAAAATATCATAGAAAAGGAAAATACCCTTATTTTGAAACAATAAAAAAGCAGTTTCTTGCAAAAGAAATACCGAAGAAAGGTCCAATTGAATTAATTATAATTCAATTGGACCTTTCTTCGGTATTAAAACAACTGTTTATTTTGACAGAAACTAAAAACCTACCGAATACGATCTGCCGAACGAACTAAATCTTCGTCTTTTTTTATGTAAAAATTAGCTAAGATATTGAAAGCCAATGCAAACAAGGGCAAGAAAAAGCCCATTCTATATTCCCCATAAATAGGATGCGAAAGGAGTATATCTGCTTCCATGATTTGGTAAAACATCAACCCAAACAAGATCACTATCATCATTGTATTCAAAAAACCTAGTTTCATCTGGCGAACTCGGTTTTTGAAACTTGCTAGCGAAACGATTGCCAAAAAACTAATCATGGCGGCCAATATCAGGATGTGCAAATTACTCGTTTCGGACACGTTCAGATTGGACAATTGATTATCGTTCACTGAAGCATTTACAAACGTGAGCGAAGAAGGGGTGAAGATGATCTCATCTGCGGTTTTGTCGTTTATTTTTACCCAGATCTCGGTAAAGCAAAACCAAGCCATTATGACCACTACGGCTAGCAAAAAGAGGGATTGTATTCGTTGAATCATTTTGTCAAAATAGAAAGAGGTAAAAATAAAACAGTTTTGGTTGGTGTTCGTTAAAAGTAGCGCAAAGGTTACAAAATAACCTTATTTTGGTTCAAATCGTAGTTTAAAATCTCTGTTTAAGTCTAATTCTGTACATCGTTGGCGATTACTTTTATCAAAATCTCATTTACTAACGTTGGCTGTTCGTAATTGGAGACATGGCCTGCATTGGGGATTGGAAATACTTGAATATCAGGGAGTAGTTTCTCATATTCTACCGCCATCGCTTTCGGGAAATAAGGATCTTTTTCTCCAAATATCAGAATAGAAGGAGTTTTGTTTTGCCCGACAATTATTAATTCCTTTCGCACATTGCTTGATAGAATATTCAACCACGTAGAAAGATTGCTGTCCTCGTATCCTTTTACTTTTGCAAAATACTTGAGTTTGCTGCGGTATGCCAGCATCTTGTCAGGACTAAAAAACTCGTTCATTTGCTTTTCGACCGATTGCGGATGCCAATACCAAGTCATCATCAATTGGTTGATGATCGGAGTTTGCAGGACAGGATTATTGAATGGCGAGTTGAGTGCGGCAGGGTCAACCAAAATCAATTGGCGCACTTTTGTGGGATTTTTGGAGGCATAATCAATCGCGGGCATTGCACCCAAAGACAATGCCACCATCGTGACAGGCTCTGTCAAGGCCATTGAATCCAAAAAAGAGTGAAGCTGGAGACTGAACAGCTCAAGTGTATGGGGCTGATTGGGTCTTTCGGAATAGCCTCGACCGTACAAATCGTACATATACACACGGTAACCAGCCCTGAGGAGTGCAGGATAATTCTTGATCCAAACATACGAGCCTGTGGCACCTCCGCCATGTATCAACAAAATAGGCTTGCCAGTATCTGGACCAAAAACTTGATAATGGGTATAGCCATCTTTCGGTTCTAGAAATTGTCCAGGAGCGTTTTTTAGAAATTTGGCATTTACCGTAATCGGTTCTTGTATCATTTTGGAAGCATAATACAATCCGAAAATCAAAAGAGGAAGAACAAAAACGAACAATAAAATATATGAATATTTATTCAATTTAAATAAACGCTTCATCATTTCAAATATTTGATGATTTTGGCAGGCACACCAGCCACAACTGTATAAGGTGGTACATCTTTGGTGACCAAAGCACATGCTCCAATCACAGCACCTTCGCCAATGGTGACTCCTTTCAGAATGGTTGCTTTGGTAGCAATCCACACATTGTCGTGAATGATGACGGAGTCTGTCTTTCCATCTTCGCTGAAATGGTTGTTTACGTCATGGAAATCGCTGTCCATAATGAGTACATAAGGGGCAATCCGGACATTGTTTCCTATCCTTATTTCTTTTCTCACTGCAATATGTACCCCATTCAAGCGTGAATTATTGCCCACCGTGAGGATTCCACCTCTTCGTACCGAGAGTTTTACTTGCTGAAAAATAGACCAGACCCTTACTCGATCTCCCAAAATTATTTTGCCTTTGTTTCGTACGAATGGTTTACCTTGAACCGAAACCATTTTGCCTCTTTCGGCCGAACTCAAGTACCAATATGCGGCTATCAAACCCCAAAAACCATCCCACGCCTGACCTAATTTTTCGGTCAAAGGCATTTCTTTTCCCGAAAGCAGGTCTTTGATTTTCTGGGCAATCCCTTTTTGTTCGTTTTCCATAGGACAACTATTAACTATCGACTATTAACTACTTTTATGGCTCATGTTCCATTTCAGGGCTTTTAGCACTTCCCAAAAATGATCCCATTGGCGTTTGAGAGCAAAAACGGCTAGTTGTTTCGGCAGCGCAAGCAACAGATAAAACGATAAAGCAATCAGTTTTGTCAGACCACTGGTGTTTCGTCTTACATAAATCAATCGATTACGATTCATGTAGTACGTTTTTATAAGACTTTGCTTGCCAATGGTCATCGATTCTTTGTGGCGTACAAAAGTAGTAGCACAGTAATAGATTTTGAATCCTGCTCTTTTTACCTGTTCGCCCCAATCGTGTTCTTCGTAATACAAAAAGAATATTTCAGGCATCATGCCCACTTTGTCGATTATTTTTCGAGGCAACATCATAGCCGCTCCATGACCAAGATCGGTCACTCGGGTTTCGGAATATTGGCCTGAATCAGTTTCGCCAAATCCAATTTTGCGACCACGACCCGTGAGTGCATTGATTCTGATTGCGCCAGCGTATTGAATCAACCCACTTTCGTAGAAAAGCAATTTGGGCGAAACCATTCCTGCATCTGGATACTTTTCAAACACTTGCAAAAGCTTCGTAAGAATATCCACAGGCACTTCGGTGTCGTTGTTGATGAACAGAATGTAATCGCCTTTAGATCTTTTTACGCCAACATTATTTCCTCCTGCAAAACCAAGGTTTGCTTCGATTCGGATATAAGAGACTGGAAATGAGCTGAATTTTGCTGAAATGTCATTTTGCAGTTCAGAGCCAATTGCGGCATTGTCTACCACTATTATTTCAAAAGCAGGATAATCGACTTGCGTGAAAGAAGCCAAAAAATCAAGTGTAACATTGTTCTGTCGGTAGTTGACGGTGATGACAGATACAAATGGGGTATTTTTGTGCTCCATAAGCTCGGTCTATTTTTGTGCTTCTACGTCAGTGTGGGTGTGTGGCGTGTGTATGAATGTTTTGTTGGCATTTCGAAGCTTGAAAAAACTTTTCGTCATTTCGACAAAAGCTTGCGGGACGCTTCCTACAGCCAAAAAGAATTTTTTGTTATAAAACGAAAGAGGAACTGAAAGAATAAAACTGGCTAAATAAGCCGCAAACAGAATAAGCCATTTCAAAGCAAATGCTGGCCAAAAAGAGTAAAAACAGAGGTGTACAAATGCCAGCAAAAACAAAAGTCCCAAATTCATCACCCTTGGCAAATGGACATTTCGAAGCACCGCACTATTAAACAACACTAGATTGCCTTTCA
This sequence comes from Cytophagales bacterium, assembly GCA_043769845.1. Lineage (GTDB taxonomy): Bacteria > Bacteroidota > Bacteroidia > Cytophagales > UBA9547 > UBA9547. The sequence continues at coordinate 2,963 of JAYVIX010000286.1, read as the reverse complement.
AAAGCGATGCGCATCCTTTTACAAAATACTTTTTCAGGTACACAAATTGGCTTGAAATCCAACGAGTACGTTGTTTGCCAAAGTTTTCGACCTTGTCTATTTTTTCATCATATACTTTGGCGGTTTCGAGATAGATTGATTTATAGCCTTTGATGAGCAATTTCACTTCCATCTCCCTATCGAAACCACCTACCGAATCCATTTCGAGCATTGTTTCTTTGAACACTTTAAAATCGAAGGCCATTCCCGAGCCAATCAACGAACATGACATGCCCAATGCCGAATGTCCTTTTCGGTAAATATGGTTGTTGATGATCTCGCTCACTGAATCGAGCACTGCAAAGGAAGTATTGGTGTTTTTGGCCACTCTTTGGCCTTGAATGACTTTGTTTCCTGCCGAGTACGCATTGTTGATTTTCATCAAGAAATCGGTTTCCATCACATTGTCGGCATCCAAAATCAGGGCAATGTCGAAATCGGAAGCAATTGTATTCAATGCTACTTGTAGTGCTTTTACCTTTGTGCTTTTTTCGAACGAAACTTCGACCACATCAATCGCTAAATTTCGGAGTTTTTCAAGTGTGGGAGGCTGCAAACTATCGGCAATCACTACGACTCTGTACTTTTCCTGCGGATAATTTTGTTTTAATGCTTCGAGGGCTACCGGAACGATCACAAAATCCTCTTTATAAGCAGGAATAAAAACGGCTATTTTATTCAGAACCCCTTCTTTCGTTTTTACCTTTTTAGGAATCAGAAATCCTGCTAGTGCAAAGACTAATGCGTAGGCGGTGGTAAAAATGAAGTATACAAAAAGTATATATTCAACAGAAGCTAAAAGATTATACATTTTCTTTCTGTAAAAGTGAAGGGAAGGTTTTTAAGATAATCCGTATGTCGTTAACGAAACTGACATTTTTGGCATATTCATTGTCTAACGCAATACGTTCTTCTTCAGACATTTCGGCTGCTCGACCACGCTTTGTCACTTGCCATAAGCCAGTGATTCCTGCCGGAGCCATATAGCGCAGTGCAAATTGATCGGTCGTGATTTTTTCGGCTTCATAAAGCGGAAGTGGTCTGTTGCCCACAATTGACATGTCGCCTATCAGCACGTTGAACAATTGAGGCAATTCGTCAATACTGGTGTTTCGGATAAAATGACCCACTCGAGTCACGCGCGGGTCATCTTTGATTTTGATAAAAGTAGAACCATTGTTTGCATTGGCTTCTTTTAGCAAACGCTCGCACACAATTCCATCATCTGTGAATAGTTCGGCTACACATTCAGTTCCATTTGCGATACAATCCGCACATTTTTCATCTTTGGGCTTTGTACTGCTTTCTTTGGCGTACATGTTGAGGTGAGCCATTTGCTTGATTATCTGATCAGCATCTGGACGCATGGATCGGAATTTGTAGAAATCAAAAATCTGATAGCCCGTTCCTACTCTTTTCGACTTGTAAACAATTGGCCCTTTGGAACTTACTCTAATAAGTATTGCAATGACAATAAGTAGTGGCGATAACAGCAAAAGTGCACAAGAAGAGGCCGCAATATCAAACAAACGTTTCCCCAATGGCATTCGATAACGGGGTGGTGCACTGCTACCGTTGCCTTTTATTCCAAAGGGTTGATTTAGAATCTGACCTGACTCATTTTTCATGCTTGTTAGTCTAATGGTTGCTTGTCCTTCTCAGTATGTTGGCCACTCTCAAAAAAAGTTCTTCAGGATTGAATGGTTTTTCGACATAATCATCCGCTCCTGCACGTAGTAATTTGATTTTGTCGGGACTATCCGAAACACTGGAAAGTACTATTACAGGTATTGATGCATAATTGCTGTCTTCTTTTAGTATTGTCAGCAACTCATAACCCGAAATACCTGGCATTTTCAGGTCTGTAATGATCAAGTCTACTTTATTTCCACTTTTTAACCATTCCAAAGCACTTTCGCCATCTTTTACACAACTTACTTGATAGGAATTTCCAAAGATAGAAGTGATCAGAAACTGCATAGTAGAAGAATCTTCGACCGACAAAATGCTAAGAGGCACGTTCATTTAAGGTGGTTTAAGAATTAGTTGAAGCACCGAAATGCTCTGACTAAAATTTTAATTCTAGTAAAAATACAAAAATACCAGAACAACGAATTCGTTTTTGAAAAAAAAATCTAGCACTTTAATGCCCACTTGCTTATTTACTTTTCAAAAATGATTTAATTTTGAGCTAGATGCTTTGTTAAAATTTCGTGGAGGAATTTGTCCTGGTCTTATTATTGTTTGTAAAAATTCAATTCTACTAATGTGATGGATTTTGTACTATATAAATGATATTTTTGAATTTTTCAAGAATTTTTGGATACTTGCAAAATAATACAAGCGAATAAATTGTTTTTTAGAAGTCAATTCTTATGTTTGAAGAATATTTTTAACATAGCATAAAAAACAAAATGAAACAAAAATTATTCATTGGGGGGGCTTTTCGCACGCAATCTAGCCCGAATCGGTATGTTTAGCTATTTAGCTCTAGCTGGTTCACCAAATCAACTTTTCGCACAAGCCAGCAATCAAAACACTGATGCAAATTTGCGTTGGAGTCTTTCAGACTTAGACCCCACAAACCCTAATGGCGCAGTGGGTGGTGCTATCAACAATGTAGGAAACTCAGTTGGTAATGTTGTAAGCAGTGTTACGTGCAATAACCAATTGAATTTAAATACAAACACCAACGCCTGTACTGGCGAAGATCGTACTGTTTCAGGTAGTGGATTGGACAGGTATGAAAGCATAAGTTGGACAGTAAACAACGGTTCTGAGATTGTAGGTATAGCTGGAGTAGATGTAACGGCTTTGAAACAAGAGTTAGGTCACCTCTAAAAACCTAAATATTTCATGTATTTAGTTGTAAATATAAGCAATACAGGCATTTAAGTGCTATATTGCTTATATGAAAGCATTTA
>JAYVIX010000285.1:0-7683 GCA_043769845.1 Cytophagales bacterium | reverse complement strand
TTGACTGAACATGTCAATAAATTGGTGAAAATTTCTCAACTAGATACCGTTCTGAACATTCTTCCCTCGATCGAAGAAGCGGTAGACAATGTGTTTATGCACGAATTGGAGAGAAGTTTGAAATCAGAAGAGTAACATTATTTCCGTTTAATGAAAAAAGACTCTAATTTGATTAGGGTCTTTTTTTTATCCCAACCGTATGAAACATGTCCCAGTTTATGGCATCGACCGCTTCAACCGCAAACAAGGAATTGGGATTCAATATCAAATCGAGGTATTTGACAAAAACCGAGATTTCAAGGTAAGCTACCCACACCGACATGACGATTTTTATGAAATCCTTTTTATTACCCAAGGAACCGGAATCTATACGATTGATTTTCAGCAATATGAAATAAAAGCCGACACAGTTTTTTTTCTTTCACCTGGCCAAATTCATGAACTTGAGCTTTCGGATGACATCAAAGGCTATATTTTTCTGTTTAATTCGGCATTTTATCATGTCAACAAAGCCGATTTGTACAAGCTTTTTGAATTGCCTTTTTTTTATACTTTAGGCAAATACACACCGCCACTTTTACTTCAAAATGAAAAAGAGCGTTCGTTGTTAGAAGAATTTTTTCAAAAGGCAATTCTTGAAAACGACCAAGATTTGGCGGAAAAAGACGATGCGATACGCGCATTTTTGTATTTGATCTTGATTCATTGCAAACGACTTTATCCGGAGGTGTTAGAAGAAAAAATGAGCAAAGGAAAAGTATTGGTGAAACGTCTAAAACAATTGATCGAGGAAAAATGCCAAGAGCATCTTTCGGTAAAAGACTATGCCGAATTGTTGCACGTAAGCCCAAATTACTTAAGCGAAACGGTCAAAAGTCTAACAGGACGAACTTCTACCGATTTGATAAACGACCGTATGGTGTTGGAAATCAAACGAATGCTGATACACTCGGAATTAACGGCTTCGGAAATTGCTTTTCAACTGCACTTTGCCGACCAATCCTATTTCTCCAAATATTTTAAGAAGTTGACTCAGTTTTCGCCACTAGAATTCAGAGGAAAGTATCAGAATTTGTGAGTTTGTTTAAACGCAAAATTCGCAATAATGAGACAGAGGATGTTTCATTTGGTATAAACCATTTTAAATCAGTATGTTTGAATAATTATATTACATGAATAATATATAAAATAATTGAACGCGAAATTCAGAAACTCTATTTTTATCAAACATCTATTTTTAACGGTCTTTTTGTGTTCGACCTGTTTATTGCAAACCCTTGCCGAACCTATTATACTCACCAATGCTAAAACAGATTTTTCTGTAAAGAAAAATCATACTGCCTTTTTTGAAGACACTTCTCGCAAAATGACTATTGTAGATGTGGCAACTAACAAACTCTATTTCAGGCAAAACATCCCAAACTGGCAAAATAAGCCTCAAAGCTCTGCATTCTGGCTAAAACTAAAGATCGTAAACAACTGCAACCAAAAGACTTCGTTTAGGATTGAACTTTACGACTATGATATTGACGAAGTATCTGTCTATTTTCAAGATGATTCGGGTAATTATCTTGAAAAAAAGAGCGGCTACTTACTCCCTTTTGCCTCCAGAGAACTGGCACACAAAAACGTGAGTTTTGATTTGCCAGTTCGCAGTCAAGACACATTAGTCGTGTACCTGCGCCTATTTTCCAGCCACATCAATACCTTAACTCCCGTCATTCGATCGTACGAAAGACTGTTCGATTACAGTTTGCATGAATACATTTTGTTGGGCATTTTTTATGGTTTCATGCTCCTCATTATTTTGTACAATTTTATTTACTACCTGATTTTAAGATCAATACACTATCTCTATTATGTAGGATATGTAGTAGGAATTGTGGGGTATCTAGTGGGGAAAAATGGGACGGGTTTTCAATATATTTGGCCAAGCCATCCTGAAATAAATATACATATAGAAGTGATGAGCATCTCGATGGGGATTGTTTGCTTGCTTCTGTTTTCGAATAGCTACTTGGAGTTGGCCAAAAGCAACAAACGTTTGCAAATCGTCATCCTGTCGGCCATTGTTTTGAAAATCATACTTGTATTACCTCAACTCTCGTTTCCATACGGAGGCTTTTCGAAATTTCTAGATATTATTTTTATTCAGATTGCTTTTTATGTCGGGATTCTGGCGTACAAATCGGGCAATCGTTCGGCCAAATGGTACATTCTGGCCTTTGTCATTCTTAACACCTCTTTTTTCATTTCTTGGCTCGAACATTTGAATTGGTTAAAATCGAATACATGGAACGTTTATGCCCCCAATATTGGCGTAGCGTTGCAATCCATTTTCCTAACCATAGGTCTGGCCGAAACCGTCAAAGATTCCTATCTGGAGAAAAACAGAGTGCTTTCGGAACTCATCTTGGCGATCGAACGCAACGAATCGATGCGGATTTTGGAACTGAAACGCCAAATGAATCCGCATTTTATTTTCAACGCTCTGAATTCGATTTTGCAACGAATTCTGACCGAAAAAAAGGAAGAAGCCGCCAAGTTTTTGATGAATTTTGCCAAACTGATTCGCAAAACTCTCGACATTGCCGACAAGATTTTTATTCCCTTGACAGACGAAATAGAAAACTTACGCTTGTATCTCAGCATCGAAAGCATGCGACTGGGGAACTCATTCAGTTATGAAATAGTTATTTCCGAAAAAGTAAATGCAGACGACATTGATTTTCCAGCCCTCACTCTCCAACCATTTGTAGAAAATGCCATTTGGCACGGTTTGATGCCACAGGATGGGGTAAAAGTATTGAAAATAGAAATCGACCAAAACGGGCAATTCCTGGAAGTGACAATCACCGACAATGGCATCGGAAGGGAAAAAGCTGCACTTGAAAAAAGAAAGCCTTTGCATGTTTCGAAAGGAATTAAATTGATTGCAGAACGTTTGGAATTGATCCAGTTGAAATTTAAACGAAAAAGTATTTTTTCTATTATCGACCTGTACGATTCCCAGCAAAATGCATTGGGTACAAGGGTCTATTTTAAAATTGAAATAGAATGAAAGAAATCATAAAAGTCATTCTGATAGATGACGAACAGGATGGGCGTTTGGTACTAAAAGCGCTTTTGAATATTCATTGTCCGATGGCCAAAATAATGGCGCTGTGCAAGTCGGCCGAAGAAGGCATCAATGCGATTGCCGAATATAAACCCGACCTCATTTTTTTGGATGTGGAAATGCCTAAAACAAACGGCTTTGCGATGCTCGAAAAAATCCCCACGATCGATTTCGACATCGTTTTTGTGACGGCCTACGATCATTATGCCTTGAATGCCATAAAATTTAGCGCACTCGATTATTTGGTCAAACCTGTGGACGAAGAAGAGCTGAAATTGGCAGTTGAAAAATGCCTAAAAAACAAAGAAAAGCAAGACAACAGAAGGACTTCTTTTTTTCTAGAACACCATAAAACCGACACACAACTATTCAGCCAAATGGTTTTGCCAGTGCGCGATGGTTATATTTTTGTGGAAATAGACGACATCGTTCGTTTTGAAGGTGACGGAAACTATACGCATGTCGTTTTTAAAAATGGCGACAAACAGCTAGTAGCCAAAACGTTAAAAGAATTCGAAACCAATCTTGGTCAGCATTCGTTTGCTCGTGTACACAAATCGCACCTTGTTAATCTAAAATACATCCGAAAATACACTCGTGGTGATGGCGGAACGTTACTCATGTCCGACAATTCCGAAATAGAAGTTTCGAGACGAAACAAGGAAACGTTTTTAAATTTATTCAATCTTTAAGCCTAAGAAATGGCTTAAAGATTAATCACGACTGTATTTTGCCACCTTTCTTGTCTGAAACAAGAAATATAAACCGGCTACAAAAAATATCCCAAGTGCAACTACACTATTGCGCATACTTCCTGTAAGTTGTTCGATGAATGCATAACTAAATGTACCTAAGACGGTTGCCAGTTTTTCGGTCACATCATAAAAACTAAAATAGGACGCATGGTCGTGTGTATTTTCGGGAATCATCTTCGAATAAGTCGAACGCGACAAGGCCTGAACCGCTCCCATTACCAACCCTACTACCACGGCCAACATGTAAAAATGGTTGCCATTTTGCATGTAATAGGCAATGATACAGATCAGAATCCAGACACAAAGAATAATGCTCAGAGTAAAAATATTCCCCTTTTGTTTCGAAACCCAAGCAGCCACGTTGGCTCCCAGAATCGCTATTATTTGCAAAATAAGAACGACCGTAATCAACTGGCTAGTTTGCAAATGAAATTCTTTTTCGCCCAAAAGCGTGGCCACATACATAACCGTTTGCACTCCCATGCTGTACAGAAAAAAAGCTGTCAGAAATGATTTCATGACGGGCATTTCTTTCAGTTCGCCAAACACTTTTTTGATAGCCACAAAGCCAGAAACAATAAAATGCTTTTCTGAAACCTTCTTGGTTCTGGTTTCAGGTAAAATCCAGAAACTGTATTGCGCAAAGCCAAACCACCAAATGCCTACCGTGAGAAACGAAATGCGAGAAGCGGTGCCTGAATCCATTCCGCCAAACAACTCGGGTTTCAGAAGCATCACCAAGTTGAAAATGAGCAAAAGCACGCTGCCAATATATCCGTACGAAAAACCTCTCGCACTTACTTTATCGGTCATGTCGGGCGTGGTGATTTCGGGCAAAAAGGCATTGTAAAACACCAAACTGCCCGAATAACCAATTGTGGCAAGGATCAGCATCCCAATGCCATAGACCACATTTTCGCCCGTAAAGAAATACAAACCCATGCATGCCGATGAGCCTAAAATGCAAAAGAACTGCATAAACAGTTTTTTGCGCCCAAAATGATCGGCAATACCGCTCAAAATTGGACCCATAAACACCACGCAGAGAAACGAAAAAGACAAAGCGTAGGAATACAAAACGCTATTGGTCACCTGGAAACCCATGAAATCGACTTTGTCTTGCAAGGCAGGATTTTTGGTCACTGCCTGATAATAGGCTGGAAAAATAGAAGAAGTGATATTGAGAGAATAGACCGAGTTGGCCCAGTCGTACATGCACCAAGCGCGAAGGACTTTCGGATTATTCTTCTCCATCTTATTTCTTCAAACTATTGCGGTATTCTTCATTCAAACCTTTCAAAACAGGTTGGGTAATATCCAAGCTGTCGTTTTTGAAAAGCACATTACTTGTTTGACCTGTATAGCCCAAAATGTACTGGTATTTTTTGCCTTTGCTGAAACGCTTGACATAATCTTGTACTTTTTTGTACAGTTGCTCCGATATTTTTTGCTCTTCGGCCACCAACACGCCCATTTGGGTTTCTTTGTTGGCCATAAATTGTTGTTGTTTCGACATCAATTCTTGCTCTTTTCTAGCCCCTTCTTCTTGCGAAAAAACCCCTTCTTGGGCTTTTTTCTGAAACTCCATCACCTCGCCTTGCAACGCACTTGCCGAAGCAGCCAACGAATTCTCAGCTCTTTTTTGGCGAGCTTCTAGGCTTTTGGTAGAAGCTTTGAAGAAATCATAATATTTCAAAAGTGTATCGGTATTCACAAAAACAATGCCTTCGTTTTTGATTTCTGATTCAGGAATAAGCACTGGAGGGACGTAGGTGGTATCGGTAGAAACTTCCGAAGAAGTGCTTACTGACGAACCTTGAAAATGCAAATAATACAAAACACCCACCGCAATGACTAACACGATGTTGATTGTAAGGGAAAGATTTTTGGCCATTGGATTATTTTAAAAGGTTATAAACGACAAACTTACGGCAATTTTTCTAATTTAATGAACAACAAATGAACGTAAATAGATAAAATAATATGAATAATTATTCATCTAAATCATCTTCAGTTTCTTCTTCGCCATCAAAGAGTTCCTTCATTGTTTGGAGCATTTCTTCGATTTCGGTTTGCTTGACAGTCAAGGCTTCCTCCTTCTTTATATTGTGCAGATAATGTTTGTAATGTTTTTCGGCCTTGCGGATTACTCTTGGAGTGATCGCAAACTCCTGTTCGTCAAGCACCTCCTTGGCCATGGCCGATACTTTGAGCGAGCCAAAAAGATAGAGCTTGAATAGTTCTACAAAATATTCGCTACAATCGAAACCAGCCAATGCTTCTGTCAGTACACCTTTCAAAAACGAGTCTTTGGTGTTTTTGATCAGCTCGAAAACCGTATCAATCACAGCATCTTTGTTTTCGCATTTAGACAAGGCTCTAGCTGCAAGGTAAAGTGTGTTCTGATTGGTGGATGTCGAAAGTAATTCAATCAATTTTTGAATAACTTCTTCACCTCCAACTTCGGCTATTTTGTCGGCCGCTTTGTAGGCTTCGTTGTCCAATCCTTCTTCAATAATGCTAAAAAAGTCTGCGATTTGTTCTGATTTTTCGTCCATTCTTATCCAATGAAATGGCAAGTTAGCGGTTCGTAGTTTAATGTTCAAAGTTCAAGGTCTAAAGTTCAATTCGAAATATGAAACTAATAACATAAAACATTGAACTATTTAATTAGTTTCCAGAATGAATGTCGAAATTTGAGCGTTTCATTCACTTCAATAAAATGAATTATTTTTCAATAATAAATCCTTATTCGCTTCAAGTAATTGACGAGCATTCGTTGGATACGCCTGTCGATATTCAGACCAAAATCTCGAATTCTGAAATGGCATTTCAGCATTGGAAAAAAGTGAGCAAGGAGCAACGAGCGATTCATTTAATGAAATTAGCGGTCGTTCTGCGGAAAAATAAAACAGAATATGCCAACCTAATCACGGCCGAAATGGGCAAACCGATTACAGAAGCATTGGCCGAAATCGAGAAATGCGCCTCGACTTGTACGTTTTATGCCGAACACGCAGCTGATTTTTCAAAGAATATTCAGATTTCAACTGAAGCACAAAAAACGTATGTCACGTTTCAACCACTTGGGGTGATTTTGGGCGTGATGCCTTGGAATTTTCCATTTTGGCAAGTATTTCGGTTTGCGATTCCCACTTTGGCAGTTGGAAATTCGATTTTACTAAAACATGCTTCGAACGTCACTGGCTGTGCGCTGGCCATTGAGCAAGCTTTTGTAGAAGCCGAATTCCCTATCCAACTATTTCAAACATTAAAAATCAAAAGCGATCAGGTCGATGCAATCATTCGCGACAACCGAATAAAAGGCGTTAGTCTGACGGGAAGCGAAGGTGCTGGCCGAGCGGTGGCGGCAACTGCTGGCGCATCTCTGAAAAAAACCGTTTTAGAACTTGGAGGAAGTGATCCATTCATTGTGCTGAAAGATGCGGATTTGAACAAGGCAGTACAAATAGGCGTACTTTCTCGGATGCAAAATGCAGGGCAAGTATGTATTAGTGCCAAACGATTTATTGTAGAAGAATCTGTGAGAGAGGCTTTTATAAACGGAATGACAAAAGAGCTAAGTGATTGGATTCCGACCGACCCAAGTTTGGCATCCACCAAAATGGGCCCGATGGCGAGGCTTGATTTGGCTTTAGAAATCGAAAAACACTACCACGATGCAATCAAACAAGGAGCGCACGCTGTTTCTGTTTTTCAGCGAGAAAATTGCTTGGTTCACCCAATGGTTTTGGATAAAGTGAGGCCTGGTAATGTGGCTTTTGAGGTAGAAACATTTGGTCCATTGGC
>JAYVIX010000284.1:0-4178 GCA_043769845.1 Cytophagales bacterium | reverse complement strand
CTCGTTTCAAGAAGATAAAGAAGGCGATATTTTTGATCCACTGCGCGAACGCCTAAGAGCTGGCAAGCAAAAAGTACGCAGTTCTGGAGCTGATTATTTGCTCTATTGCTTACTCGACATGGTGATTGATCATTATTTCATCATCCTCGAAAAACTAGGCGAGGAAATGAACGAACTCGAGGAATTCATCATTTCAGACACTTCCAATGAATTGTTGCACACCATATACAGAATGAAACGCGACATGATTTCGCTCAGGCGCAATATTTGGCCCATGCGCGAAATGCTGAGCAACCTGCAACGATCTGACAATGAATTGCTTTCAAAGCATTCGCGTATTTATTTCCGAGACATTTACGACCACGCCATTCAGGCAATCGAAACAATCGAAATGTACCGAGACATGCTTTCTGGAATGCTAGATATTTTCCTATCGAGCAGCAGTAACCACATGAACGGCATCATGAAAGTACTCACCACTATTTCTACCATCTTTATTCCACTCACTTTTATAGTAGGATTATATGGTATGAATTTCGACTATATGCCCGAATTGCATTGGAAATATGGCTATCTCACGGTTTGGATCATGATGGGGCTGAGTGTGGGAGGAATGGTGCTTTATTTTAAACGTAAAAAATGGTTTTGAAATTAGTAAACTTGCAACCGAATTTAGGTTGATGTCGACTATTCACTATCAACTATTGACTATAACTAAAAAGAAATGCTTCAAGTAAGTTTTATCCGCGACAACAAAGAAACTGTTTTGGCTGGTCTGGCCAAGAAATTTTATGCCAATGGCCCTGCAGAGGTAGAATCCATCCTTTCATTGGACACACAACGTAAATCCTACCAGACGGAACTCGACAATTATCTGCGCGAATCGAACGAAGCAGCCAAAGTGATTGGCCAATTGATGAAAGAAGGCAAAAAGGAAGATGCCGAGCAGAAAAAAGTCCGCACAAACGAACTGAAAACGCTTTCAAAAGAAATAGACGAAAAGCTAATTGAAGTCGAGAAGCAGCTTCATGATACACTTGTAAAACTGCCTAACCTTCCACACGAATCAGTTCCTGAAGGTCGTACACCAGAAGAAAACGTGGTTGTTTATCAGGTAGATAGCCTACCTGAATTGCCCGAAACGGCTGTGCCACATTGGGATTTGATCAAAAAATACGACATCATAGATTTCGAACTTGGAAATAAAATTTCAGGTGCGGGATTTCCTGTTTACAAAGGAAAGGGAGCAAAAATCCAACGTGCACTCATCAATTTCTTCTTGGACGAAGCAGACAAAGCTGGTTATGGCGAAATCCAACCTCCTATTGTGATCAATCCAGATTCAGGTTATGGCACAGGACAACTTCCCGATAAGGATGGACAAATGTATTTCATTCCTGAAGACAATCTTTATTTGATTCCAACGGCCGAAGTTCCGATCACCAATATTTACAGGGACGTGATCCTGAAACCAGAAGACTTGCCTGTAAAACATGCTGGATATACGCCTTGTTTCAGACGCGAAGCTGGCAGTTGGGGTGCGCATGTACGTGGCTTAAACCGCCTTCACCAGTTCGACAAAATAGAAATCGTTCAGATACAACTTCCTGAAAATTCGTACGATGCACTACTTGAAATGCGAAACCATGTGCAAGGTTTGATCGAAAAACTTGGCTTGCCTTTCCGCATTCTACGTTTGTGCGGTGGAGACATGAGTTTTACCTCGTCTTTAACATTCGATTTTGAAGTCTATTCTGCAGCTCAAAAACGATGGTTGGAAGTAAGTTCGGTCAGTAATTTCGAAACTTTCCAAGCTAACCGTTTGAAACTGCGCTATAAAGACAAAGACGGAAAAACCAAATTGCTTCATACGCTCAACGGAAGCGCATTGGCCTTGCCTAGAATCTTGGCGGCAATTTTGGAAAACTATCAGCAAGAAGACAAAATCATGATTCCTGAAGTATTGCGTAAATACACAGGTTTCGATTTTATAGGATAAACCTCACCTCAACCCCTCTCCGATGGAGAGGGGTTTTTCTACCCAAAACCTAACACCCAATACCTCAAAATGGTTTCACCTTATATCATCGGAATCACGGGAGGAAGTGGCTCTGGCAAAACTAGTTTCACACGAAAACTAGTCGAACATTTATCGCCCCACATTTCAGTACTTTCTTTAGACAATTACTACTACCCTATTGACCGTCAACCAATTGACGAAAATGGAAAACCCAATTTTGATGAACCAGAATCGTTGGATTTAGAGAAATTCAAAACTGATTTTCTGAAATTAATCGCTGGCGAAACGCTGGTTTTGCAAGAATATACGTTCAACAATCCTGCGTTGGTTTCGAAGCAAATTTCCATTCAACCTGCCAAAATTATCGTCATAGAAGGTTTGTATGCCTTTCATGTACAAGCAGTTGCCGAAAAAATCAATTTGAAAATTTTCTTTGATTTGAACGAGAAAGAAAAAGTACGAAGAAGACTAAAAAGAGATGCCGAAGAACGTGGATATAGTCGCGAGGTGGTTTTGTATTGCCACAAACATCATGTACAACCCGCATTTCTAAAACATGTCGCCAAACACAAATTAGATGCCGATATGGTGATTCCGAATAATCCAAACTACGAAAAAGTATTGGGGATTTTGACGTTTTATTTACGATCTCTTGTTTAATTTGATACAAAAAATGGATTGTGACTAATAAAGTGCGATTCAAATTTGTTTAACATAATGTAAAACATACACTTTTGCGTGTTAATTTTATTAATAAATATTTATATTAATAAAATCTATCAAATTTTCAAACTCGTGCATATGCACAAAACCTAGCCAAAGGTTTTATATTTGCTTCCTTATTCAAGAATCATGTTCAATTTTCTAAGCGGTCTCAGCAACCTTCAACAACGAATTATAGCAGGCATTGTAGGTGGAGCAATTGTGGTCAATGCCATTTATTGGACAGAATGGGGCTATTTTGCACTCTTTTTCGGAATATGCCTTTTGGCCAATCTCGAATTCTACGACCTATTAATTGCCGACAAGAAAAAACCCAATAAACTTTTCGGAACAGTAATCGGGATGTCCATTTATACCTTGGTTTTTCTAATCGAACGAAAGATCTTACCTAGTAAATGTTACCTCACACTATTTCCATTATGTGCATTCATCTTTATTTACGAATTATACAACAGCAAGAAAAAACCATTCAATAATGTGGCTTACACCATTTTAGGAGTTTTGTATGTAAGTATTCCTTTTTCGGTGATGCACATTGCTACCTTTTCTGGCGGTGTATATAGCTGGCAGATTTGCCTTGGCTGTTTATTTCTACTTTGGGCAAGCGACTCAGGAGCTTACTTCTCGGGCAAAACCTTTGGTCGTCACAAACTGTTTCTTAGAGTTTCACCAGGCAAAACATGGGAAGGATCGATCGGTGGAGGTATAATTTCGGTGGCAGTCTCTGTGCTGTTGTCTTTCTATTTCAAAGAATTGCAAATGTGGCAATGGGTTTCCTTGTCGATCATTATAGTAGTGGCCGGCAGCTATGGCGACTTGGTAGAATCTGCTTTCAAACGTAGCCTCAAAATCAAAGATTCTGGCTCGGCCATTCCTGGACATGGCGGTTTTTTGGATCGTTTTGATGGCTGGCTTCTCTCCGCTCCATTTATCGCTACCTTTTTGGAGATTTTCAGAAATTTCCAATTCTAATATAAATGAAAAATAATTCAATAATATTAGCATCCGCTTCACCAAGACGGAAAGAACTTTTGGCTGGAATAGGATATGATTTCGAAGTTATACCATCGAATGTAGAAGAGATTTATTCGCCAGACTTGGCTCTGGAAAAAGTCCCTGAATATTTGGCCGAACTAAAGGCCGATTCTTTGGCCAAACTACATCCCAACCGCATCATTCTAGCGGCTGATACAGTCGTGATCCTAGAAAACGAAATCTTGGGCAAACCAACAGATGTCGCTGAAGCAATCGAAATGATTAGAAAACTTGCTAGTAAAAAACATGAAGTAGTAACGGGTGTTTGCATTATTTCTGAAAACAATAAAGAAGTGTTTTCAGATAAAACCGAAGTGTATTTCCATTCGCTAACTGATCATGAAATCGAATATTACGTGAATCAGTATCAGCCAATGGACAAAGCAGGCGCATATGGCGT
>JAYVIX010000283.1:0-5272 GCA_043769845.1 Cytophagales bacterium | reverse complement strand
TGGACTATAGTTTTATTACTGATTTTTTAGTAATTGAATTTCAGTAACTTGAAATTCAATATTAATATATAAATGGATTTTTCAGCCAGTGTATTTTTAACATACTATTGCTAAGTTTCTACAATTGTATGTAAAACTTTACAAAATAGAAGTCTTATGATTTTTTGCAAGATCAATGTCTTGATTACTTTTTGTTCAAAAGCAAAGCCACTTCTTTGGCGAAATAACTTAGAATGATTTTTGCGCCAGCTCGTTTGATCGCGATTAAACTTTCGAGCATTACTTTTTCGCCATCTATCCAGCCATTGGCTGCGGCAGCTTTTACCATAGCATATTCGCCACTGACATTATAGGCTGCGATTGGTGTATTAAAATTGTTTTTCAGATCGCTGATAATATCCAGATAAGCCAATGCAGGCTTTACCATCAAAAAATCGGCTCCTTCGGCTTCGTCCAGTTGCGCTTCGATCATTGCCTCTGATCTGTTAGCCGGATTCATTTGATACGTTTTTTTATCGCCAAAACGTGGCGCAGAATCGAGCGCATCGCGGAATGGGCCATAAAACGCACTGGCATATTTGGCTGTGTACGACATGATTGAGACATTGCTGAAACCTGCATCATCTAATGCCTTGCGAATGAAACCCACA
Organism: Cytophagales bacterium; assembly: GCA_043769845.1. Lineage (GTDB taxonomy): Bacteria > Bacteroidota > Bacteroidia > Cytophagales > UBA9547 > UBA9547. The sequence goes on along the minus strand of JAYVIX010000283.1, from coordinate 4,622 downwards.
CGTCCATCCATCATATCGGATGGGCCAAGAATATCAGCACCAGCTTTGGCCTGAGCAACGGCCATTTTGGCTAAAATTTCGAGGGTAATGTCGTTTACGATTTCTCCATTTTCGACATAACCATCGTGTCCATCGCAACTGTATGGATCCATCGCCACATCGGTCATCAGACACAATTGTGGAAATTGTTGTTTTATTCTGGCTAAAGTAGCGAGGTAAAGTCCCTCAGGATTAGTGCTTTCAGTCGCCCATTTGTCTTTTTTCGCGTCAGCAATAGACGGGAAAAGCACAATCGAAAGTATGCCGAGTTCGACACATTCTTGGATTTCAAGTAGAAGCAAATCGGCCGAAAACCTAAATATGCCTGGCATCGAAGCCACTTCTACTTTTTTGTTTTCTCCTTCGATCAGAAACATCGGAAAAATAAAATCAGAAACCGATAAACTGGTTTCCGATAGCATTTGACGTATGGCTTCTGATTTTCTATTTCTACGCAGACGATGAATCATTTTTTTTCAGTTGACAGTCGTTAGTCGTCAGCTGTTAGTCCTCTGACTGATGACTAACGACTGACAACTGTCGACTAAATTACTGTTCGTCTATACTGTATGTTTTTAATAGGATTGTTAATTCATAGAAATATTTCTCGGGTACATCGAAAAATACGACATGTACGCTTGAATCTTTTCTTTCCGTAAGTGCTTTGATAATGCCCTTGAACTGAGGGAAATAAGGCATTTCGCCACGCATCATGCAAAACTGTGTGATGCGCAAATTGCTCACTCCCAATTCGATGCATTTATCAATCACCACATCGGTCAATCTTTCGGCTTGTTCTTCCCCAAAATAGGTAAAACGATCCACAAACGGACTGATTATCAAGTGGTAATCTTCGGTAGTAACTACCCCAATTTGTTTGGTTTTGTTACACTCGTCACAAGCTTGCTTGACAATCTCTTTTGGCAATCCCGAGAGTCGGTTCACAATTGAAAATTCAACTGGTCTCGCTGCGCATGTGATGGCTTGAAAAGTGTACTCATCATCGTCATGCACTTTATGCATGTACGCATGATCTGCATCGTACTCAATCTTGTCAGAGCATATAATCGTGACAAGGTCTCCTATTTTAAATTTGGCTTTCATTTCAAAAAAAGAATGTGTCAAATTTAGAACAATATTTCTCTTTTTCGGAGATTTAGGGCAAATTATAAAGTACAGAATTTTAAATAAAATGAATAATAATTCATATATTTTTTTAGACTTTTCTAGCGAAAACGTTCTTTTCGAACTTCAGACCTTAATTGAAACATTTTCCGAAGAACATGTTTTTTATTCTGCACTTAAATTTAGCCTTGATTGGTTGAAAGGGGAAACTGATTTTGAATTTTCTACCTCGGGAAGTACTGGCGTTCCTAAGAAAATGGTAGTCAGTCGAGAGCGGATTATTGCATCGGTGACAGGAACGGCTCGATTTTTCGATTTAAAGAAAGGAGAAAAAGCCTTGGTTTGTTTAAATCCTATCTATTCGGGCGGAAAGATGATGTTGGCGCGCGCCTTGCACATAGGTATGCACATCAGTTTGATAGAACCTTCCAATTTGGCTCTGTCGGTATTTGAAAACGAGAAATTTGATTTAGTGTCCGTGGTGCCGAGTCAGTTGTATACTTTACTCCAGCAAAAAGAGGGTAAACAACGGTTCGTCAATTATAAAAACATGATCGTAGGTGGGGCGGCCGTTTCGCTCGATTTAATTCAAAAATTGACCGATGTTGAAAATTGTGCTGTTTACGAGTCTTTTGGCATGACTGAAACGCTCAGTCATATTGCGCTCAAAAAAATAAGTGGAGCGGGGAAACAAACCTATTTTACAATATTGCCAAATGTAGAAATCAAAACAACTCCTGAAAGTTGTTTGATGGTAAAAGCATCTATGACCAATAATGAATGGATATTTACGAATGATGTAGTAGAATTAAAAAATGAAAAATACTTCAAATATATTGGACGAATTGATAATGTGATCAATAGTGGTGGAGTGAAGATGTATCCAGAAGAAATCGAAGAATTACTGATTCCTATTTTGCAAGAAAGCGGATATAAAGGTGCGTTTTTTCTTTTTGGTTTGGATGAAGACAAGCTTGGACAAAAAATGGTGCTTGTTTTGGAAGGAGTGCTAAACTGCAATGAAAATAGCTTGCTGAATAAAATGAAATCAGAACTTCCCAAGTTTCATTCGCCAGTAGGAATCGTCAACATGGAGCAATTCTATCGGACACAATCTGGCAAAATTATCCGAAAAATAGAAGTGTGATTTGATGGACTAAAAATAAAAAAGCCTCCTTGCGATAACAAGGAGGCTTTTTTGTGAAGTTATGAAGAACTTATTTCTTCATAATCGTTTTGCTAAGCATACCAGATGCTGTTTGTACTTGAACGATGTACATTCCAGTACTCAAGTTGTTTACTGGGATTGTCACGTTTTCAGAGTTTGACGATTCGAAAAGTACTTTTCCGAACATGTCTACCAATTTTAATGATTTATTGCCATCTACTTTGCTCAAGTTGATGTAAAGTAGATCAGAAACTGGGTTAGGATACATGTCGATATTGCTTTTCAAGAACTCGTCAGTGATTGAAGTAACGGTGGTTACTTTTACGTTCACGTTTGAAGTCCTTGCTTTGCAAGGACTTGTGCCTGCTACTGAATAGCTGAATACATAATCGCCAAGAACAGATAGACCATTTGCCGTCACCGAAGCTCCAGTAGTAGGCGTAAATGTTACGGTAGCGGTTGTAGGTTTAGTCACTACCGCCCAAGTACCAATGGCAGAACCTGTACCAGTTAACGAAATAGTAGGTCCGTTTGCGCTCGTTTGTTCAGTACCTGCATTGGCTGTTGGAGCCTCAGTAATGGTTACATCTTGTTCAGAACGAGGACCTTCGCAAGCTGGAACTGCATTTGGAACTACTTGGCTCGCGTAGTATTTCAATGTGCCAGCAACAGCAGTTGCAGGAATAGGAGCAACTGTACTTCCTACACCATCTGTGGCTGTGGTGTACCATTTCAAATCTAATCCATCAACTCCTGTTGCAGTCAATTCTTTTGCATCAGCTGCATTTTGGCAATAAGGAACAGCAACAGTAGTGGTTTTTGGTGCAGGAGGTGTGATACAGAAATCGACACCAGCAGCAGCATTTCCTAAAGAAAGTCCTGAGAAAATAATTGTTTGTTCGTTAAATGCTTTTGGTGCATAACTCGGCTTTCCGTTGCTATCCAGCGCTCCATTGTTATCCAAAACATTTAATGGGATGATGATTACTTCTGCTACTTTGCTAAAGTCAAAATCAGTGTTGTTCAAATTTATAGCTGATGGAAAATCGGGTGAGTTTGGATTCTTCACAGACAATGCATTTTTGAAATCAAATTCAAAAACAGTAGTTTTATTTGGAGCTAAGGCAGGAAAGTCAATTAAGGCATCTAGATGGTTTTTGCTTAAGCCAATTTCATACTGATACCAAAGTGATTTATCTGTAAGATCTATAGTACCATCAGTCCTAATGACTTTTTTATTGATTGCAATTACAGTTCCATCTGCATCTTTCAATTGGAATTTTACATCTAAAGTAGTGGTATTGGTAAGAGGTGCGTTGATCGTTAATTTCATCACTGCATTATTCGTTAAATCTAAGGTGTATTTCTTAAGAACGCCTGCCTGACAATACACACCAAAATTAAATCCTAACACATTATATTCTCCAGCAGCTTGTGAAACTACGTATTGCAATTTTCCATTTCCTAATCTAGTAGCTTTTGATTTGAAAGCAGTTGCAGGATTTGTATCTTCAAACCAATAAACACCAGCAGCAGAAGCAATAGCCGTAGTTGCAACTCCTGCACAAGAATTGCCACTTACCCCAATTACGCCACCTGTTAATTCTGAAAATTGGTCAACCGTTTCGAATTGATCTGTAATACCAGTAGTGGAAACATTTGAGGTACCCACTACACTGATAGAAACAACTGGTGATACCGCAATTAACGTAGTACCTGTAAAAGATTTAGCAGTGATGTTGTGGCCACCAGAAGTTAATGTACTAGTAGTCAGAGTATATGGGCTTGCAGTAACAGAAGTCAATTCTGTTGTACCATCATAAAATACTACTTTGCTGATCGTACCATTTGCAACTGTGGTAGCAGAAGTGATAGCAATCGACTCGCCAGCATTAAATTGAAGTTTATTTCCAGCAACAGTCAAGGTAACAGAACCTGTAACAGAAGTTAAGCCGCATTTTCCTTTGATATAGTTTTTAACCAAAGTGCCTGAAGTGGTAAGTGAAGCTAGGTTATTCGAACCGCCAGTGATGGCAGATGATGTTTCGTTTTTGTTTGCTATCGCCCAGTTACATGAGCTTATTTTATTTGTTTCTAGATAATCCCACCACGTTTGAGATTCTGCGGCATTTACTTGTCCGTTTCCGTCTGCATCGCATGTTCCGTACTCAGTTGCAAAAATTGCGACACCTTTATTCAAGGCGTTTGTACACTTTTGTCTTAAAGAAGCTTTGTGTGAATTAGCATAATAATGTAATGTATAGGCAATGTTCGTACCTATAACTGGATT
>JAYVIX010000282.1:0-21958 GCA_043769845.1 Cytophagales bacterium | reverse complement strand
TTTATATCGGCTACACGAGTAATCTTATTCAGCGTCTATTGTCTCATAACGAATTGGCTACCAAAGGTTATACCATAAAATTTCGACCTTGGATCGTGGCTCATAAAGAAGAGTTCGAAGATAAATCGGACGCTATGAAACGAGAAAAGGAGTTGAAAAGCTTCAAAGGGCGTGAATGGATTCGAGGAAAAATTAGAGCATAGGATTTATATCCGCCAGCTGGCGGACGGCAGTTCGAGCCTGCTCCCCGCTACTTAGATCAGGCTAACAGAAATGTTAGCCTTTTTTGTTTTCAAAATGTATGTTCATTTTTACTAAAATAAGCTACACATATAAGTGAATAATATTTCATACATTTTTCTTATCTTTTTTTTAGCATTCGGTAAAGCAAATGCACAATCCACTATTAGCACAAAAGAAACGATTGCGTCTCGCATTAAAGCGCCCGAAGGATTTAGTCGTTTGGCAGCAAAAGAAAACAGCTTTGCGCTTTATTTAAGAAACTTGCCATTGAAACCTGCGCACGAAAAGGTGCACTATTTCGATGGGCGAATAAAAGAAAATAGAGGCGTTTATGTGGCGGTGGTCGATATGGATATTGGCAAAAAAGACCTTCAGCAATGCGCAGATGCAGTAATGAGACTGAGAGGCGAATTTCTTTTTCATTCAAAACAGAAAGAAAAAATACACTTCCATTTCCTGAGCGATGGCAAACCGCATTCATTTACCCAATTTGCCAAAGGCGATTTTTCGTATGCCAATTTCATAAAATACATGGAATTGGTTTTTAAAAGAGCCAATACTGCTTCACTTTTCATGAACTGAAAAATGTACCTATCGACAAGATGGAAATTGGTCATGTTTTTATTCAGAAAGGAAATCCTTACGGCCATGCTGTGATTGTGGTGGATATGGCACAAAACAGCAAAGGCAAGAAAATCTATTTACTTGCCCAAAGCTATATGCCAGCGCAGGAAACACAAATTCTTGCTAATCCGAACGATTCAGATTTGTCACCTTGGTACAATTTGGACTACGAAACTATTATTACGCCCGAATGGATATTTTATCCGACAGATCTAAAGCATTTTAAGAATGAATAAAAATTTACTTATTTTAATCTGTTTGTTTTTTAGTCATTTTGTAAAAGCGCAGCATTCAGCAAAAGCAAATGCCGATTTGTTCAATATTCTAAATACGAGAGTAAGAGATCAGGCGATTTTGAAAGACAAAGCCCGAAAACATGCGCAGGTTTATTTGAAAAAACTTAGCACGCATTTCAAAGATTCAATCATTCGACTCGCCCAAAACAAGCCCCATTCTTTTCCGCTAATTGGTTATGATAAAAAAGCAATTGGCGGTACAAATGGCAATGGCTATCACGCATCGGGTTATTCGTATTGGGACGGAAATGCGCATGGAGGACATCCTGCACACGATATTTTTATAGCAGATCGAAATCAAGACATGCTGGACGATCGGTCAAAAGAGGAGGTGAAAGTGTTGGCGATTACTTCGGGTATTGTGGTGGCCTTGGTGGATGATTGGCAAAATGCTAGCACCTTACGAGGCGGAAAATATGTCTACATTTTCGATCCAGTTGGAGAGCGGTTGTTTTATTATGCACACAATAACAGGCTGTTGGTAAAAGTAGGTGATATTGTTGTGGCAGGCACTCCAATTGCTACCGTTGGGCGTTCAGGCAAAAATGCTCTTAAGACTAGGTCGCCAACGCATTTGCATCTGATGTGTTTAAGAACAGATTTTGCTCATTTCTTTCAGCCGATCAATGTGTATCAGCTTCTAATTTCTGCGCAGCTAAAAAAGTAAAAAAGGCTGGTATCTCGAAAAATACCAGCCAATCTTCATAAACTACTCGCTCAGTTCCAGCCAGCGAAGTGTTTTCTCGTCTATCTCGTTGCTGATACGTTCTACTTCGTTAGCCCAGTCGCTTAGTTCTTTGTGCGAACCTCCAGCATTCATTTTTTCAGCAATTTCGGTCTTCTTTAGTTCCAGCAAGGGAAGATCTTTTTCGATGCTTTCGAACTCGTGCTTTTCTTTGAAGGAAAGCTTCTTTTTGGAAGTGCTGAGTGTTGGATTTTGGGTAACCGGTGCTGGTTCTACGATTTCCTTTTTAGGTTGAACTTTGGGAGCTTTCAGTTTCTCATCTTCTAGCTCTTTTAGCCACTCGCGGTATTCGGTATAGTTGCCAGGAAAGTCTTTGATTTTGCCTTCGCCTTCGAAAACAAAGATGTGTTCGACTAACCTATCCATGAAATAACGATCATGAGAAACGAGCAGTAAACAGCCTTTGAAATTCAAAAGAAATTCTTCTAGAATATTGAGCGATTCGATGTCGAAATCGTTCGTTGGCTCATCGAGAACTAGAAAATTGGGATTCTTGATAAGGACTTTCAATAATTGAAGTCTGCGTTTTTCGCCACCACTTAGCTTGCTTACATAGTTGTATTGCATGGCTGGCGGAAACATAAAATGTTCCAGCAATTTGGATGCCGAGATAGTTTCTCCATCGCCAGTAACCACGTGTTCGGCTATTTCTTTTACTACTTCTATTACTCGTTTGTCTTCTTCTAGTCTGATTTCTTCTTGCGAATAATGCCCGAAGATGGTGGTTTGGCCTGCAAATATTTCGCCTGTATCTGGTTGGGTTTTGCCCAAAAGCATGTTTAGGAAAGTGGATTTTCCAACTCCGTTTTTTCCTACAATTCCTATTCGGTCGCCTCTTCGGAAAACATATTCGAAATTATCAATGATTTTTTGGTCGGCATAGCTTTTGTTTATCTTATTAACTTCCAGTACTTTACCTCCTTGGCGCGAAGTAGTGAGGTTTAGTTCGAGTTTGTCGGTACTGCGTGTTTGGCTCGCTTTTTCTTGGGTTTCGTAGAAAGCGTCTATGCGGTATTTGGCTTTGGTACCACGCGCTTTGGGTTGCCTGCGCATCCATTCCAACTCTTTACGGAGCAGGTTTTTGGCTTTATCCACTTCCTGATCTTTGGCATGTTCACGCTCGGCTTTCTTTTCTAAAAAGTAAGCATAATTGCCTTTGTAACGATACAATTGACCACCATCTAGTTCTACTACTTCGTTGGCTACATTGTCTAAGAAATACCTATCATGGGTCACGATGAGTACCGTTTGAAAACGCTCGTAGATGATATTCTCCAGCCATTCGATCGTCTCAAGATCCAAATGGTTGGTCGGTTCATCCATGATGAGGAGGTCGGGTTCGGCAATGAGAACTCTGGCCATGGCCACACGCTTACGTTGCCCGCCAGAAAGGTTACTCACGAGGCGTTCTTGCATTTGTCCTATGCCCAGTTTGCCGATGATTTGTTTTATTTTGACTTCATAATCCCAAGCCTTCATGTCGTCCATGCGCTCCATCAGGTCTTGGAGACGGGTATTGTAGGCATCGTTGCTTTCCGGATTGGCCAGACAATCTTCGTACGCTTTTACGGTTGCCATCAGAGGATTGTCGACCGAAAAAATGTTATCGTATACGGTTTTGTCTTCGTCAAAAACAGGGTTTTGGCCAAGAAAACCTACACTGATGCCTTTGTGGGTGCTGACCGAACCGCCATCTGGCTGAACCAGACCCGAGAGTACGCTCATGAGGGTAGTCTTGCCACATCCGTTTTTGCCTACAAGGGCTACACGTTCGCCTTGTCCGATGCCGAATGAGAGATTGCGAAATAGCCACTTTTCATCGTAGCTTTTGGAGATATTATCTGCTGATAGGTAATTCATGATCCTGCAAAAATACACCCGTAAACTGAGATACTCGCAGGGTTTGGTTTGGAATTGTTTGTTTGTCGGGAAATTCTGATTTTATGTATTTACAGACAGATCCACTTTTGAATTAATTAATTGGTATTTTATTCAAATATGCCACGTGTTCTTTCAGTTCTTCCAATTGATTTTCAATAGAAATGCTCCACAGTTGTTGCTTTTCCGAGTTTCTTGAAAAATCAGTTTCGCTGTCATAGCGATCTTGGTAAGCATCCATTGCGGTGCAGAATCGCTTGTGCAAGGCAAATAGTTCGTCTTCGAAAGTAGGCACTTTGAATGATTTGCTCCTGATTTCTTTGCGCAATTTTCGAGTGTACAGTTCTGCAATATCAAAATGTCCTTTTTCGTGGATTAGTAAAGCGTTCGTTTTGGTTCTAGTCCATGAAGTCCTGGGGTTAAACAAGGCCTCGAAAGTCACAATGGCTTCCTTGTTGCTGGGATAATCTATTCCTAAGTGAATGACACTCATCGTCACGGCTGCACTTGGCGAGTTAGGTTTGCCTTTGTAATCGTCCCACGAAATTTCTTTCGTTCCCCAACGAATGGAGTTTTTTATTGTTTGGCTATTTGAATAGAATGAAAATGTGAGAAGTGTAATTATGAAAACAGACAATTTAATATATTTCATTTGTTAAAGTATCGTAGCCTTATTTAATATTCAAATATGAATTTATTAATTTGATATTCCAACCATTCTAATTCAGGATCGAAGCCGGTTTTATCTTCAAAGAGCACGTTGAAATAAGGCTTTTGTCGTAACAACCATATTTGATGTTCACCACTTCTGGGTTTTCGTTTATGTAGTCGAAATGGATGTCGAACGATTTGAAATAGTCTAAGTATTCCGCAACCTCGTGCGGGTGCGAAAAGGAATACAAAATCCGAACGATGTCTTTTCGTTTACTGATGATTTGCAGTACTTCCTTGGCGTAAGGATAAAAATCCTTAAGGATGTTTCCCGCTTGCCGCTTTTGTAAAAGCTGAAAAGCAAGTAATCAAGAAACCTTTGGCAACTAAACCCAAACAGAAGGGATTTGAGAGATAAAGCATTTCATATAAAATGTATCTTTACAACTCTTGACTATTTTATCAATCATGTTCGAACAAACTTTTAAAAATATAGACGACATCCTGCACAAAGACGCTGGCTGTGGAAGCGAGTTGGATTATGTAGAACAAACCTCATGGGTGTTGTTTTTGAAATATCTGGACGATCTGGAAAAGGACAAAGCCACCGCTGCCGAACTTACTGGAAATGAATATGTGAATATTATTGCTCCCGAATTTCAGTGGAATGTGTGGGCAACTCCCAAAGACAACGAGGGCAAACTCGACCATCACAAAGCATTAACAGGCGATGATTTGGCCGATTTTGTGAACATCCAATTGTTTCCGTACCTCAAGAAATTCAAGGCCGATGCCGAAAGTGCCGATACGATAGAATATAAAATTGGGGAAATTTTCAGCGAACTGAAAAACCGTATCCAAAGTGGCTACAACTTGCGTGAGGTCATTAACTTGATTGATCAATTGCGGTTCAGAACCCATGCCGAAAAGCATGAAATGAGTCACTTGTACGAAGCCAAAATACAAAACATGGGCAACGCAGGCGCAACGGTGGCGAATACTACACGCCTCGTCCGCTTATTACTACGATCGTGAAAGTAGTAGCACCCAAAATTGGCGACAAGATTTACGATGGTGCCGTGGGAAGTGCAGGTTTCTTGTGCGAAGCTTTTGCCTACCTGCAAGCCAGCAAAAGCCTCACGACCAGCGATGTAGAAACTTTGCAAAAGAGAACCTTCTACGGCAAAGAGAAAAAATCTTTGGCCTACATCATTGGCACAATGAACATGATCTTGCACGGAGTGGAAGCGCCCAACATTATCCACACCAACACGCTAGCCGAAAACATAGCCGACATACAAGAGAAAGACCGCTACGATGTAGTATTGGCCAACCCGCCTTTTGGTGGCAAGGAACGTGCCGAAGTGCAACAAAACTTCCCGATCAAAACGGGCGAAACGGCTTCGTTGTTTTTGCAACATTTTATCAAAATACTGAAAGCTGGTGGCAAGGCTGGTGTGGTCATCAAAAACACGTTTTTGAGCAATACCGACAATGCCTCGGTGGCGTTGCGAAAGCAATTGCTCGAAAACTGCAACTTGCACACTGTGCTCGATTTGCCAGGCGGCACGTTTACAGGCGCAGGTGTGAAAACCGTTGTCTTGTTTTTTGAAAAAGGAAGTGCCACACAAAAGGTGTGGTTTTACCAACTAAACTTGGATAGAAACCTTGGCAAGACTAATGCGCTGAACGAAAAAGACTTGACCGAATTTGTAGAACTGCAAAAAGTACGGGCCTCTCTTGTAGATGCCCCAAATACAGAAAACTCTTGGAGTATTGACATTGCCAATATTGACCAAACTACTTTTGACCTCAGTGCCAAGAACCCCAACAAAAAGGAGGAAGTTGCTTTGCGCCAGCCACAAGAAATTTTGGAAGAAATGAAAGCCTTGGACGAAGAAAGTGCAGATATTTTAATAAGTATAAATGTGATGATTAATGGGTAGAGTAGAAAATATCAAATTATTAGATAATTGGAAGCTATTTACTCTACAAGAGATGTTAGATGCTGAAATTATATTAAGTCATTTAGATGGAAACCACGGTGAACTTTATCCTAATAAAGATGAGTTTGTTGAAAGCGGTGTTCCTTACCTTTCAGCTAATTGTATTGTTGACAATGAAGTTGATTTTACAATGACAAAATTTTTAACACAAAAAAGAGCAAACTCTTTTAAAAAGGGAGTTGCAATTAATGATGATGTTTTATTTGCTCATAATGCAACCGTTGGTCCTGTAGCAATTTTAAAAACAGATTTAGATTTTGTTGTATTAAGCACTACATTAACTTATTATAGATGTAATAAAAATATTTTATTACCTAATTATTTGCGACTGTATATGATTTCTGATTTTTTTGTTAATCAGTATACAGAAGTAATGCGACAGGCAACTCGAAACCAAGTTCCAATTACTAAACAAAGGACATTTTTCCATTTAGTCCCACCTCTTCCCGAGCAACAACGCATCGTAGCGATATTAGATGAAGCCTTTGCCGCCATAGCCAAGGCAAAAGCCAATGCCGAACAAAACCTCAAAAACGCCAAAGAACTGTTTGAAAGTTATTTGCAAGGGGTGTTTGAAAGAAAAAGTCTGAACCATGATTCATCTGATTTGTATGATTATGATGAAAATCAAGGCAATCATCTAAATCAAAAAAATCAAAGTTCAGACAAAGGGGAAGGTTGGAAAGAGAAGACGTTGGGAGAAGTTTTGGTAAAGACTGAAACAGTTGACCCAACAAAAAAACCAAATGAAGAATTTATTTATTTGGATGTTTCAAGTGTAAATAAAGAAACGAAAGAAATTGAAAACGCCACTGTTTTACTTGGTAAAGATGCTCCAAGCCGAGCAAGAAAATTAATAAGAACTAACGATGTCATTTTTGCAACAGTAAGACCAACACATAGCAGAGTTGCTTTAATCACAGAAGAATACGATGAACAAGTTTGTAGCACTGGTTATTTTGTTTTAAGAACAAAAGAATTTCTTAGTAACAATTTAGTTTTCTATTTTCTTTTGACTTATAGCTTTAATAAGCAAATGGAGAAACTTCAGAAAGGTGCTAGTTATCCAGCGGTAACAGATAGTGAAGTGAAAGGTATTTATATTCCATTTCCAAAATCATTAAAAGAACAACAAACCATCGTCCAAAAACTAGATGCCCTATCAGCCGAAACCAAAAAGTTGGAAGCCATTTATCAAAAGAAAATAACAGATTTGGAAGAGCTGAAAAAGAGCGTGTTGCAAAAGGCGTTTAGTGGGGAGTTGAAAGTGTCTGAACCTTTGATTAACGCTGATTAGGGTGATTTGCTATGATTAGGAAAAAGAAAATAATTCTAAAAATCAGACAAATCAATTAAATCACTAAAATCAAAGGTTCTGACAAATTAATTGAATAACTCTTATTAAAAGCAGAAACAAAAAAATCAAGCAAATCAGATAAATCACAAAAATCAACGGTTCTGACAATTGAATTGACTATGATAAAAGAACAATACAAATATTCTGAATTGACTTCCAAAATTATTGGCTGCGCAATGACAGTACATAAGACTTTGGGCAATGGTTTTCAGGAAGTTATTTACCAAAGGGCATTGGAAAAGGAAATGGCGTTGCACGGATTATCTTTTGTCCGAGAATTTGAAATGCCTATTTTTTATAAAGAAGAACAGATTGGCACAAGGCGAGTTGATTTTTTAGTAGAAAAGGTGATTTCAGTAGAATTGAAAGCACTTGTGAAATTAGAAGATGTACATTTGGCACAAGCTATCAATTATTTAGAAGCATATAATCTTGAAATAGGCATGCTGATTAATTTCGGGGGAAAGAGTTTGGAATTTAAACGGCTCATTAATCCAAAATTCAATCAATAAAATCACAATAATCAACTTAATCAAAGGTTCAGACGATGAACGGGCTGCAATTGAAAGAACTGATAGACGAATTGGTAAAGCAACCTCACGAAAGTGAATGGGTCGAATTCAAACTAAACTTCCATTCAGTGGAAGAAATAGGAGAACGAATTTCCGCACTTTCCAATGGAGCTTGCATTCACAATCAGTCTTTCGGTTATTTGGTGTTCGGTGTGGAAGACAAAACGCAACTTATCAAAGGCACTACTTTCAAGGCAAAATTGCATAAAAAAGGCAATGAAGACCTAGAACATTGGTTAGCCACTCGATTGAACCCCAGAATAGATTTTATCATTCACGATTTTGCCTATGATTCCGAAAGGAATATGTCAGTTTTCGTTATTCCTTCAGCCAAAAATCAGCCTGTCGAATTTTTGCATCATTCCTATATTCGCGTAGGTAGTATCACCCGCAAACTGAACGAATTTCCTGAAAAGCAGGCGAAAATTTGGAAAAAGGACGCTATCGCTTTCGAAAAAGAAATTGCAAAAGACAATTTGGCTGCTTCCGATATTACCAAATACCTCAGTACCGAAACCTATTTCGATTTGATGAAACTCCCTTATCCTTCTGCACAGCAAGGTGTGATTGATAAATTCATCGAAGAAGGCTTGGTACTAAAAGGCGCAACCTATTCCATTACCAAATTGGGGGCTTTACTTTTTGCAAAACAGCTGAAGGATTTTGAAAGCGTTGAGAGAAAGTCGATTCGAGTAATTGTCTACAAAGGCAAAAACAAAGTGCAGACCGAACGTGAGCAAATAGGAATAAAAGGGTATGCTTTGGGTTTTGAAGGCTTGGTCGACTGGATAAATAGTCAACTTCCTGCCAACGAAGAAATTGGAAAGGCACTTCGAAAAGATACACGAATGTATCCAGAAATAGCGATCAGGGAGTTGGTCGCAAATGCGCTTATCCATCAAGACCTGACCGAAAAGGGGTTTCCAATGGTCGAGATATATACTGATCGAATAGAGATTTCAAATCCAGGAACACCACTTGTTACACCAGAAAGATTTATTGACGCCTACCTGTCTCGAAATGAAAAACTAGCTGATTTGATGCGTAGACTAGGTTTTTGTGAAGAAAAAGGCAGTGGAATGGATAAAGTTATCTCCTATAACGAACTATATCAATTGCCAGCGATCAATGTAATAGTAGCCGAAAACAGAACTCGAGTTTCGATATATAGTTACAAGGAGCTAAATGATTTAGATAAAAAGGAGAAGATAAGAGCATGTTATCAACATGCTTGCTTGAAATATGTTTCAAACGAAAAAATGACGAATCAGTCTTTGAGAGAACGGTTTAAGATTGAGGATCATAACTATTCTATTGCCTCAAGAATAATTCGGGATGCCTTAGAAGATGGAGCGATAAAAGAGGACGATCCAGAGAGTAAATCAAGAAAGTATGCAAGTTATTTGCCTATTTGGGCCTAATCTTATGTGATGGTTATGTGATAGACTCATAATTTAAAAACTTAATTAGCTCATTTTCAGTACATTTTTATGTGATGGTTATGTGATGAGGATTCAAAAGGAATACGTAATGAAAAATATTCTATTGAGTAAAAGAAGCAAGAAAACCAATAAACGCTCAATAGAATGCTCAATAGAATTGGTAAATCTTATGTGACGGTTATGTGATGAGCAGCTCTATTTTAAATCTAATCACTTGAATTACAGTCCGTTTTTTATGTGATGGTTATGTGATTGAAAGTGTAAATCTTATTTGATGGTTATTTGACAGAAAGGCAATATTAGAATATAACACACTGATATTGAGTCTGTTTTTATTTTATGGCTATTTGATTTTTTAGAAACAATGAACGAAGCAGAAACAAGAGCCGAACTGATAGACCCCAAGCTAAAAGCCTGTGGTTGGGGCGTGGTGGAAGGGTCGAGAATCCTTCGTGAGAAACATGCCCAAATCACTTCGGGTCGCATCCAAACGGGTGCTGGTCGTGCCAAACCCATGATTGCCGATTATATTTTGGTGTACAAAGGCATAAAACTAGCCGTAGTAGAAGCCAAAAGTAGCGAACTGCCTGTAGGCGAAGGCGTAGCGCAAGCCAAAGAATACGCCCTGAAACTAAACCTAGAAACCACTTACAGCGCCAACGGAAAAGAAATTTACTACATCTGCCTAAAAACTGGCGAGGAAAAGCTGGTTGAAAACTATTTAAGTCCCGAAGAGCTTTGGAACAAAACATACAGCGACCAAAACGAGTGGCGCGAAAAGTTTGCCAATGTTCCTTTTGAAACCATAGGAGGTACCAAACCTCCACGGTTTTATCAAGAAATAGCCATCAACAAGGTAATGGAATGCGTAGCTCAAAAGAAAACACGCATTTTGTTAACCTTGGCCACTGGAACGGGCAAAACCGCCATTGCATTTCAGATAGCTTGGAAATTGTTTCAGACCAGATGGAACTTGAAATATGACAGCTCGCGTAGACCACGCATCTTGTTTCTGGCTGATAGAAATGTGTTGTCAGACCAAGCCTATGGCGAGTTTACCAAATATTCGGCTTTTAAAGAAGATGCTTTAGTTCGCATTAGCCCCAAAGCAATCAAAGCCTTAAATGATGACGGTAAGAAAATAGCGGTTAATACGTTTTTAAGTAATCCTGCCAAAAACAAAGTACGAGTGCCCACCAACGGCAATATTTTCTTTACGATATTCCAAACGTTTATGACCAACAGGCCTGAAAGGGCAAAATCCAATAGCGAAGCGGTAACAACCCTCGCAATGGCGGCAGAACCGAACGAGCAATACAATCCAAGTCCATACAATTTTGGTGAATACCCAACCGACTATTTCGATTTTATTATCATAGACGAGTGCCACCGTGGTGGAGCAAATGACGAAGGCAATTGGCGAGGGATTTTGGAATATTTTTCGCCAGCCGTTCAGTTGGGACTCACGGCTACTCCCAAGCGCAAAGACAACGTAGATACCTACAAATACTTTGGCGAACCTGTTTATATCTATTCATTAAAGGAAGGCGTGAACGATGGATTTTTGACTCCATTCAAAGTGAAACGCATCACCTCGTCAATGGACGATTACATATTTACCCAAGAAGACGAATTGCTTGAAGGGGAAGTGGTGATAGGCAAAGAGTATATTGAAAAAGATTTCAACAGAATAATTGAAATAAAAGAACGTGAGGCGAAGCGAGTTCAGATTTATATGGACGATGCCAATCCGAACGAAAAAGCCATTATTTTTTGCGCCACTCAAGACCATGCCGCCCTTGTTCGCGACTTGGTGAACCAATACAGCAAAAGCAAAAATGTGAACTATTGCGTTCGGGTAACGGCCAACGATGGCGAAATTGGTGAACAGTTTCTTCGAGAATTTCAGGACAACGAAAAGACTATTCCAACCATTCTGACGACATCTCAAAAGTTATCTACAGGAGTGGACGCACGCAATATTCGAAATATTGTACTGATGCGCCCTGTCAATTCCATGATTGAGTTCAAGCAAATAGTAGGTCGAGGTACACGTATGTTTGATGGCAAGGAGTTTTTTACCATTTACGATTTTGTGAATGCCTACAAAAACTTCAGCGATCCCGATTGGGATGGCGAACCTGAAGACAATACAACCACTAAAGTGATTGGTGCAGTCGAAACAAAAGATGACGAAGGCAAAGAAAAACGCCAACGGGTACGAATAAAACTAAAAGACGGAAAAGAAAGGGAGATACAACACATGATGACCACTTCGTTTTGGAGTGCGGACGGAAAACCAATTTCGGCTACCGAATTCATGGAAAACTTGTTTGGCGAATTGCCCAATATTTGTCAAAACGAAGCAGAGCTAAGAACCATGTGGAGCAAACCCATGACTCGCAAAACCTTGCTTCGAAAACTTGAAGATGCTGGTTTCCCAAAAGCTGATTTGATCACACTTCAGCAATTGGTGGAGATGGAAAAAAGCGATTTGTTTGATGTGTTAGAATATGTTTTCTATGCCGAAAACCGAAGCATGACCCGAGAAGCCCGAGCCGCAGCTGCTCAAGCTACCATTTTTGCTTTGCTTGATAACAAACAAAAAGAGTTTATAGAATTTGTGTTGAGCAAATACATTGAAACAGGTGTAGAAGAATTGGACCAAGAGAAACTTCCTATTTTACTCACCAACAAATACCAATCGCTGGAAGATGCCAAAAGTATCCTAGGCGAAGTTTCGAAAATCAGCAAGTTATTTGTCGAGTTTCAAGAGCATTTGTATAGACAAAAGGCAGCGTAAATCTATTCAGGAAACTGAGTTAGATATTCTAATACGATTGATTTTGAATTAATAGTATTGCTGACGGTCTTTGGTTAAATAAATAGGGCATTGTTTTACCTTTGTGATACCTAACAAAAAAAGAGGTTTACAATTTCTTGTAAACCTCTGATTATCAACGTGGAGAATACCGGAGTCGAACCGGTGACCTCTTGCATGCCATGCAAGCGCTCTAGCCAGCTGAGCTAATTCCCCATAGTAAGTGCAAAGCTATTACTTTTTCTCAAAACTAAAACATCCTGACGCCTTTGATAAACAAAGGTTCGTACCATTTTTCCAATAAATTCTCTTCAATGACGCCTCTTTTGGTCGAGGCGTGTATAAAAATAACTTTACCGCCACCAACGTTCACTACCAAACCTACATGTGTTACTTTGTTTGATCCTTTTTTGGCCCCAATAAAAACCAAGTCACCAGGTATCAATTCGTTTATTTTCAAAGGTTTACCCAATCTGCTTTGTTCTTCGGATTGATGCGGTAGCGAGATTCCGATTTCGCTAAATGCTTTGCACATCAAGCCTGAACAGTCAATGCCTTTTCTGTCGGTTCCGGAATATTTATAAGGAGTACCCAAATATTTCCGAGCGGCACTTATGACATTGCTCGCCTTCTTGCTTGGCGATAACGATTCGGAAGGCTTCGCTTTGCCATTTGTAAGATTGCTGGTGTTGGATGTTTTGCTGGTTTGACAAGCCACCATCAGACCAAAAGATGCTGCGAAAAAGACTAGTTTTAACCTCATACTACAAATGTAACGAACCTACATTCAGCGGTCAAGTAGGCGAATCGTAAGAAAAATCGTAACTAGGGCATGTAATCCAGCTTTGATATGCTTACGCAAAAGAAAGTACCTTACAAGATCTCGAAACACTTACGCAATTACCTCTCGGAATACGAACGCGAAAAGGCCATGCCGATCCAATATCGGGATTTGTTGCGCTTTAATAGCTCGATTCCATTTTTCGACAAAGACGGCACTGATACGCTCTGGGAAACAGTGCTTTATAGTCAGGACGACATGGAGCATATCTACAAAAGTCTCAAAAAAATGTATGCCATTCTGAAAGCAAATGGAGACATGAGCGTGATGAAACATCTCATCATCGACCGTATCGACTTGTGCATGTATGGCAACACGCGTCCGTTCAGAGTACGAATTGTGAACATACTGAACGACAACTTCGATTATTTTTACATCAAAAATGCGGATTCATCGCGGGTGTATGGCCTCGAATTAGAGCATATTCTTTCGCCCAATCGAATCAGCTATTATGTAGATGGCGACACCATTATCGAAGAGCACATCATGGGTATTCCGGGTGACCGGTTTATCAAAAACCATCTGAACGATTCGTCTTTAAACAAAACACGGTTAATAAAAGAGTTTATTAAATTTAATGAAAGATGCTTCATTCGTTTGCTTGGCGACATGCATTCTTGCAATTATGTAGTCGAAATAATTCCAGATATTGACGAAATAAGCTACCGCATCAGAGCCATTGATTTCGATCAGCAATCGTACGATGGACGCAAACAAGTGTATATGCCTCAGTTTTACAAGCAAAACAACCCGATCATCAAATTGGGCTTGGGCAATATTACCAAAGAAAGCGAACATCAATATCGAAGAGAAGAACGAGCTTTAATGGCTCACCGAATGCGCAGCTATCGGTATCGAATCAAAGAATTAGGCGATGCTTCCGTGCAAGACCAACTTTCGAACCCCGTTTTCGAACGAGAATTGGCCGATTCCCTTGCCGATCATTACAAACACAAACCTTTTGAACAATGCAAAAACATGGGCGAGCTCCTGAGGGTGAGTTTGAGGCTGTTGTTGAGTAATAGTTAGTTCGTAGTTTTGCCGTTCGATGTTCGTAGTTAAAAGAACAGGAAACTACGAACAAGGAAATAAGACTACGAACAAGGAAATAAAAACTAACTAAAAAACATGCTTCGATTAATTTTTCTATTCGTTTCCTTTCAACTTGTTTTTGCACAAGAGAAAAAGCAAGAATTTGTGAGTTTGCTTACCGACATGGATGTGCAGATAGACATGACGGATGCGGTAAACAATATGTACAATTTCAAATTTCCAGCTGCCGAGGTTGAATTTTTGAAACTCCGTGACAAATATCCGCAGCATCCGATGCCGTATTTTTTGATGGGGCTTTCGAATTTCTGGAAAATGCAACCTAATGACGAAGACTTGCAATACGACAATGCTTTTTTGGCTTACATGGACAGCTGTATTAAATATGCCGAACCGATGGCCGAATCGAAAGACGAGAAAATACAGGTTGAAAGTGCTTTTTTTCTTTCTGCTAGTTATGGTTTTCGAGGTCGAATACATGCCGAACGCAAACGCATGTTTAGCGCCATTCCTGATGGCAAAAAAGCGATGCAATACATGCAAAAAAGCCGAAACAATGGAGATCTTAGTCCCGAATTTATGTTTGGTGATGGATTATACAACTATTTTATGGCTTGGTTTTCAGAAAGTTATCCCATTTTCAAACCAATCATTGTTCTTTTTCCAAAAGGCGACAAAAGGCTAGGAATGGAACAGCTTAGTTTTTGTTCGAACAATGCTTTTTTTACCCGCACCGAAGCGCAAGCCTATCTTTTGGACATTTATCATTGGGAAAATAATACCAAAGCAGCCATTGGGGTGGGAAAATATTTACACTCGATTTTTCCAGACAATCCCGTTTTTGCTCGCAAATATTGTCGGTACGTTTTTTCGACAGGCAATTTTGTAGAAACAAAAAAAATAGCGCTTGAAATGATTGCCAAAATCGATAGTGGCTATGTGGGTTACGAAGAAATTTCGGGACGATATGCGAGCTATATGTTGGGCTATATATTTGAATTTGAGAAGAATACCGAAATGGCCAAAACCTATTTCAAACGTTCGGTCGAATACAGCGAAAAAATCAAAGCCGTCAAAATGGCCTATTACCTACATGCTTGCGCCAGATTGGGGCGTATTTTGGCCAAAGAAGGAAAAAATGAGGAGGCGTGTTTTTATTATCAAAAGGTAAAAAAACATGCTCCGAAAAGCGAAGAAGAAAAAATACTGGATGAAGCACAAGCGTTTATCAAAACCAATAAGTGCAGGAAGTAGTGAATGACTATGGGCTAAATTATTTACGAATTCTTCAATAGTTTTAAAACCTTGAAGAATTCGTTTTAATTACAGAGTTAATAAAGAGTTATACAAAATAAATTATTCGAGTATAATCTGATAAAAAATTGGATTTATCATGAAAAATTACTCACAAAACAGCGCTTCTTAACTAATTTTGTCGTAGACTTTTAAAATATTATCTGCGGTAGTATCCCAAGTAAGATTCTCGATGTCCTGAAAAGTAGTATTGACAACATAATCCTTCAAGGTTTCATTTCGCAACAAATCAGAAATGTGGCGAGCCATCAAATCAGTATCCCAAAAATCAGCCATTAATGCATTGGGCATGACTTCGGAAACGCCAGATTGCTTTGATAATACACATGGGATTCCAAACTGAGCAGCTTCTAAAGCCGAAAGCCCAAAAGGTTCCGAAATCGAAGGCATCACATATACATCGGCCATAGAATAGAGTTGACGCACTTTTTCGGGATTTAAGAAACCTGTAAAATGAAACTTACTTCCGATCCTTCGTGCTGCACCTTCTTCGATCAGATGTCTTAAACTATCGCCTGTTCCTGCCATCACAAAACGTACTTCTGGGTTTTGATCAATTACTTTTAGAGCCGTTTCTAGAAAATATTCAGGGCCTTTTTGCGACACCAAACGACCTAGGTAAAGCACTAGTTTTTCGCCATTCGAACGCGGATTTCTGAACGTTTCGACTTTCTCAATTCCATTGTAACATACCTCGATTTTGTCGGCCGATATGCCGTAATGTTCTTGAATAATCTGAGAGGTGTAATGACTGACTGCGATTATTTTATCGGCTTCTTCAAACCCTTTTTTCTCGATTTCATATACAACGCCTTTGTTTTCGGGGCCACTTCGATCTACTTCGGTAGCATGTACATGTAGCACCAAAGGTTTATCAGAAAGAGCTTTGATTTGAATGCCTGCAAAAAATGTCATCCAATCGTGAGCATGAATGACATCGAAATCTTTTAGCATCGCAATGCGCACTGCGACATTGGTAAATTTCATCACTCGGCCCAATACATTTCCGCCATACAAATCGTCTTGTTTGAAGAAATTCAAATCATCCAAATAGCTCAATTCTTTGTTTTCCAGTTCCAGCTTTTCGATGTTTTTTACTGGCTGATACGGCATGATGTTGGATTCTACATATTCCACATCTAGGAAATCTTTGAAACTAAAAAGATCTCGTCCTTTCATCAGTTCCTCGGCTTTGGCGGTATTTAGGCCGATGGTTTCTACATTCTGAACCACAAAATTGGGATCCGCTTTAGGAATGATGAGACTCAAATCTGACTTTTTGGCGAGTGCTTTTGCAATTCCATAACACGCAACTCCTAAACCGCCATTTATGATAGGTGGAAATTCCCAGCCCAACATCAGTACTTTTTTATTCATAACAATTTTGAATGTATCCAGATTTTGAACTGATCTAAAAACGCTAGTTTGTAAATATACCAAGAAAAATGATTCCGCAAACACTGATTATTGTTGGTATTCATAGCTCAATTATCTTTTGTTGATCAGCACTTTACTGTCGTATGCATGGTGAATTCTGTATATTTTTCGTTCACGAAATTTAATAAAATAACTAAGCGTAAAATGCAGCCCTGGCATGACACGGTTGTTGAAACCATAACCAGGAATCAGATAATACTGATCGTATGTTTCGCTAATATCGCGGGGTTTAAATCGCATTCTAAACGAAGTATGAAACCACAAATTCTGCAAAACAATACTATTCGAACTTCTAAAAAGCTTGTATTTACCATCCAACACTATTTCGCCCCAAAACAAACTTCCTGATTGATTATTCAAAGGAGTTTCATTAATTTCTGTCCCCCAATAATCGCCTTTTAGCTGCATTACCGCATTCTCACGCATTTTGTTCACTCCGATACGCCAGCCGAGGTCTACTTCAAAATCGGGATTGGGCTCAGTGACATTAAAGTCTAAACCAAATTTCAAGAAATAACCTTTAGAATCGTACAAAAACGTATTGTTGTACCTGTTCCAATGCGAACGACTGTAGCCCCCTTCGACCACCACACTGGTACGCAAGTGAATCAATAGTTCCAAATAGGCTTCGGTATAATTGAAATACACCGATTTATCTTTGTGTTTATCAACACTCGAAAACATCGAAACAGATTTTATAGGATCAAACCCAAGTCGGATTGCGTCCAAGCTCCACTGGCTCACGTACTGCGCCTGAGCCAGCGTACTACTGATAAATAGAAGCAGAAAAACTCGCTTGATTCCCATTACAACTTTGATTTAGGTGTTGGATGCATTTCAGGTTCAAATTTCCCATGGTACATTTTATTTGTTTTATTGTGAATATCACTTCAAACTCAGCATTGGGTTCGAATTGTTTGGTGTACTTGAAAGTGAGTGTATCGGTACGATCGCCCGATTTGAAATAGAAAACGCTGGAGTCGATTTTGATATTCATAGGCAATTTGAAACCTTCTGCAAAATTGCTGCAAGGCATCAGATCAGCTCGGCCTGCACCCCACACACGGTCGTAACATTTGTTGACTGGCGAATCCAATGTGTCTAGTACAAAAAGATCAAAGGTCTTTTCAGAATTGATATTTTTTTGCTTTACTTTTTTGCAGGACAAGCTAAATAGTAAGCAAAGAAACATGGAGGTATAAATGGCTATTTTCATTTTGTATTCTCTTGAACTATTACCAAACATGCGCATCTAAATCCGAGCCAACGTTCTGGTTTAGAATACATAATCGTTGTTTTTGGGTCGGATTCTGAAAAGGAATGAACATAACTACCACCTTTGCATTTTCCTTTCTCGGCCATCATTTCGGCCACATTGCCTATCAAATTATAAAACTCTAAAGCATTGGGTGTATTGGAAAAAGCGGATAAAGGCTCGTTTTTAAAATTAGACCGAGTACATTTATTATGAATAATAATTAATGTATCTTTCAGGGATTTTTCATATTGATTTTGAATGGCAGTTTGCCACATTTTCTCATCAGGCAGTGAAAACTGAAATGCTACCTTTTTATTTTCAAACGAACTGTATTTGTTTTTCTGTTTTAAAGATTCGTTGAAAAGACGAGTCACAAAAACCGATCTCCATTTGCAATAAGCAACCGCTTGTTCGTACGAAATGCCCACGACAGGATGATGCTTTGTACCGTGATACGAAAAATAATTCCACCAATGATGTGTCATTTCAGGTTCATGTACTTTGTCGTCATGCAGAAGCAATCTCATAGGTACATGTTTACCACCTTTTCGTTTATAGTAAACTCCTTTTTGTCTTAGTAAATGTTTCAGATGTCGAGTCTCGAAAATGTTAGTGTCTGGATAAGCATTTATAAGCACCTGATCAGCAGAATCTTGTGCCAAAAAGTGGAGATATTCCAAATAATGGCAATTCATTACTTCCGAATCGTCCATAAAAAGATTGGCACCAATCAAGATTCCGTTTGGAGGTACGATGATGGAATCATTCAGAATATCAAACGCTTGATAATTGCGCTGCGCATTGACTACTGAAAAATTCAGTATAAAAGCAAAAATCAATAAGTGTTTCAATGGTATAGAGGGTAAAAAATCAAAAATAAGGGTTCAATTTTCTAAAACCAAAACATATCGGACGGATGTAATGTTATACACCAATTCGTATATTTGAAGCAATTATTAAACTTAAAAATCTAAACGTATGGGATTTATCAAAGAATTTAAAGCCTTTGCAGTAAAAGGCAATGTGGTCGACCTAGCAATAGGGGTGATTATTGGTGGTGCTTTTGGCAAAATTGTCAGCTCGCTGATTGATGATGTCATTACTCCGCTTCTTCTAAAACCCGCCTTAGAAGCTGCTCATTTGACCAAACTAGAAGAATTGACTGTTTTCGGAGCGGTAAAATACGGCAGCTTTCTTTCTGCACTTATCAATTTTGTCATTATCGCTTTTGTCCTTTTTGCATTAATAAAAGGAATAAATGCTGCAAATAAAAAAGAAGAAGAAAAGCCTGCACCTCCTGCTCCACCAGAACCAAGTCAAGAAGCAAGACTATTGATGGAAATCAGAGATTCCCTTAAAAATAAGTAATAAAAAAGTAGGTCTTGAAATCAATGTCGATTTCAAGACCTACTTTTTAAGAGCGGAAAACTAATTTACTAGTTATCCAAAAGTCCTCTTCCGCTTTTCTTGATGAGTCCTTCGGCTGTAAGGTCCTTAGACATTCTGTCAAGGATTCCATTCACAAATTCTTTACTTTTTGGTGTACTGTATCGTTTGGCCAATTCGATAAATTCGTTGATTGTCACTTTCACTGGGATGCTTGGAAAATGTATCATCTCGGTCAATGCCATTTTTAAAATAATCACATCTACTACTGTGACACGGTCTAAATCCCAGTTTTTCAAATATTTCTCCAACATTTTTTCCCAACGGTCATTTTCTTCGTTGGTTTTTCGGTAGATATTTTCAAAGAAAATCTTGTCTTCGTTCCAATCAGGAGTGATTGATACAGGCTCCCATTTATCGTCTGTACTTTCGTAAATACGTTTTAAGGTCTTGTAAACCATCGCCTTGACGATACTTTTGTTTTCTTGCCAATTGGAATCTTTGTCTTCGAAAAACGAATCGCAAGCGGGACTTGCGAAGAATAATTCTTTTGCCACATGCTCTACCCAACTTACTTGAGCCTCGGCATCTGGCGGACGTGGCGAACTAAGGATTTTTTTGGTGGTATCGCTCGCACGAAATTGGGTACGGTAAAATTCTTCGATAAAATCAGGGTGTTCTTGCCAGCCGATTTTATGGTCAATAAACAATTCGGACATTATCCTACTATCGCGGATTTTGCGAATGGGTTCCGATTGGTAAAAGAAATCGAGGCGTTCTTTGTTTTCTTCGCTCGCTACACCTACCATTTCGCTTCTTTGATGACAGATTTCGGCCAAATCTCTCAGAAAACACATGACCGACAAGAAGCGATCGTACACCGCAACCGTTTCGTCCATCATCACACGGCCCATTTTTTCGGTATCCTTGCGACAATTGTCTGTATATTCTCTTTTTGCCTTACGCACATGGTTGGCCACATCGTAATCAGTATCAGCCGGAATTTCGGTTCCTTCCAATAATCTATTGAGAAAATATTTTGATTTTTTACGTTTTTCGGTTAGTACAGCGGGTTCTATCGTTTCCGAATCTTGAAATTTTGGACTGAAAATTTCGTCTAGGTAATCCTCTGCCAAAAGATGATTGGAACGTTTGGCATTGTGCAGCGCATACATATATTGTAGGGCTTTGGCACGGAGCAAGTGACGATTCAGCATATAAAAGAACGTGTTTTGGAGAATTTGACTCGCAATTTACCAGTATTTCTATGGTTTTCAAAGAAAGCAAGAGTGCACTGGGCTGAAAAATCTTTTTTGAACTAGCAGATATAAATCTCAGATCAAACTAGAATAATGATGTCAGACGTGATCGTTTACGTTTATCCAGATTATACCAGTAATATATCGACAATTCCTTCCGGCTCCGGCACTTTTATTATAGAAAAATTTCACTTAAATATTCTGGATTTTTTATTTTCACATTTCGGCCGAAATTGAAATTTTTTCCTCGAATTCTTCTAGCAATTCCAACACCGCCAACCAATCCGTCTCAGGATCGAAGCCAGTTTTGTCTTCGAAAAGGACGTTGAAATAGGGCTTTTTGTCGTAGCAGCCATATTTGATATTCACCACTTCTGGGTTTTCGTTCACATAGTCGAAATGGATGTCGTGCGATTTGAAATAGTCCAAATACTCTGTAATCTCGTGCGGGTGCGAACAGGAATACAGAATCCGAACAATGTCTTTTCGTTTGCTGATGATTTGTAATACTTCCTTGGCGTGCGGATAAAAATCCTTGGGAATGTTTCCCGCCTGCCAATTGGGAATCATGATGGTTTCATGAATATCAAACGCCCAATAAGTCTTCTCCCAACCCTTTGTTTGGGCGTTGTGAAATGCTTTTTTGATGGCTTTGGTGATCATATTAGTTCGTAGTTAATAGTTGCTATTTACTCCGCAAATACCATACATCTAAATCCTAGCCACCGCTCTGGTTTTGAATATGTAGTTCTATATGTTTCACCTATGCGATAGGTAT
>JAYVIX010000281.1:0-6111 GCA_043769845.1 Cytophagales bacterium | reverse complement strand
CTAGACCATTGTCCTAATATCGACCCTGCATACAAACACCTGAAGGAAAAAGGCTACAAAAACGTCAAAATCTTGAACCTAGTAGAAGACTTCGTGTTCGAATGGACAAATAAGGGCTATCCGATGGATGCTAAACAGCCTTATTGATAGGTTGTTAATTTCTCAAATCACACATCTCGAAGGTCTGTCGTGCGACAGACCTTTTTATACCCATCAACAGCGCCAAAAGGAAGACTTACAAGATCATTTCGCTAGTTTTGCGGCATGATTACACTTTCATACAGTTCCGAAGGGCAAGGCAAACCGCTTGTTTTTATTCACGGATTTTGCGAAACCAAGGAAATTTGGCATTATTTCAAAAACTATTTTACACGAGGTTTTCAGGTCATTTGTCTCGATTTACCTGGTTTTGGGGGTTCTGGAGGTTTAGGTGAGCAAACGAGTATTGAACTTATGGCTACCAAAGTTCATTCCACTTTAAAACATTTAGAAGTTGCGAATCCTATTTTGATAGGTCATTCACTTGGCGGATATGTTGCATTGGCATATGCCGAAATGTATCCGAATGAACTTTCAGGTTTATGCATGTTTCATTCCACGGCTTTTGAAGATGTCCCCGAGAAAAAGGAAAATAGAAACAAAACGATTGAATATGTAGAAAAACACGGAGTAGATGCGTTTTGCAATCCTTTCGTTCCTGGACTCTTTTTTCATCGAAATAGGGAGGATTTAAAGGAGCAAATTCAATATGTGTTGCAAATAGCGAGACAAACCAAACTTGAAAGTATCGTAAATACCACCAAAGCGATGCGAGACAGAAAAGATCGTACCGAAGTTTTGTCTCAAATAAAGGTGCCTGTGTCGTATATCATTGGGAAAGAAGATACTGCCGTGACGATTGACAAAAGCATCTCTCAGTGTCATTTGGCAGCACAAAGTCAGGTATTATTTTTGGGGCAAACAGGCCACATGGGCATGTTTGAAAGAGAGCGTGAATGTGCCGACTTTTTACTCGGATTTATTCATGCAATTTACTAAGTTATTGACAGTCTGTAGTCTAATTAATTTCTGACGACTGATAACTGTCGATTGTCGACTCTGTTATCCTTTCTTCAATTTTCCTGTCTTTGCACACTAAAACTCGTGCAGGGAATTGTTCTAAGAAATGCAAATTGTGGGTGGCCATCAAAATAGAAGTGCCACTTTTGTTAATTTCTAAAAATAATCTCATGATTCCTTCCGAAACTTCAGGATCCAAATTTCCAGTAGGTTCATCGGCAATGAGCAAAGCTGGTTCGTTGAGCAATGCACGTGCAATGACCACACGTTGTTGTTCGCCACCTGAAAGTTGTAAAGGATATTTATCCGAAGTAGAAGTAAGTCCGACTCTTAAAAGAACTTCATTTACACGGGCTTTCATTTTTTGTCGATTGTCCCATCCTGTTGCTTTCAGAACAAAAAGCAGATTATCAGACACATTTCGGTCTGAAAGCAATTGGAAATCTTGGAACACAATCCCTATTTTACGCCTAAGCATCGGGATTTTTGAAGACTTTATTTTTGTAAGATCAAAACCCGCTACATCGGCAAGGCCTGATTTTATTTTCAAATCGGCATAAATACTTTTCATCAAAGAAGATTTTCCACTGCCCGTACGACCAACCAAATACACAAATTCTCCTTTTCTGATCGCAAAATTGACGTCATTGAGAATAAGTGCGTGGTCTTGAAAAATGGCCACGTTTTGATATTGAAGCACTGGAGCATCCGAAAATTCCATCCTCTTTGGTTAATTACACATTTAGTTCTTGCAATTTGCCAAATTCCAACGAGTCTATCAGTGTTCTGAGTACATCTTCTTTTCCACCGAGTCCGTATTTGTCCAGATTTTTCAGAGGACGATCAGCTCTAAAGTAAGCAACAAGTACAAAATGTTCGTCCCTTAATTGAATATAATCAGGGATTTTGGCTTTGCCTTTTACTTTGATGATGTACATAATTAGTTAACAGTTAATAGTCGACAGTTAATAGTTAAAGCAATCAAGTGACGATCATTAAAAACAATTTACCTATTATAAGCTATTCACTTTTTTGTGGTCTGCCAAAAACTTCGCCAAACCAGCATCTGTTAGCGGATGATGCAAAAGTCCTGTAATAACGCTCAATGGACAAGTGACAACATCGGCTCCCATTTCTGCTGATTTTATCAAATGAATAGTATGGCGTACCGAGGCAGCTAAAATTTGAGTTGGATAGCCATAATTATCATAAATCAAACGTATTTGTTCGATTAGTTTCATTCCATCAAAACTAATATCGTCCAAGCGGCCGATAAAAGGCGACATAAAAGTAGCTCCAGCTTTCGCAGCCAAAAGAGCCTGACCAGCCGAAAATACCAATGTACAATTGGTTCTGATTTCACGTTCCGAAAAATAGCGAATGGCACGAATACCATCTTTTATCATAGGAACTTTTACTACAATTTTAGGATCTATTTCAGACAGTTCTTCACCCTCTCGAATGATTCCAGCATAATCGGTAGCAATTACTTCTGCACTTACACAATCGTCTACAATGCCACATATCGCTTTGTAATGGCCAAATACTTTGTCTTTTCCAGCGATTCCTTCCTTGGCCATCAGCGATGGATTGGTCGTAACACCGTCTAGCACACCTAGTTCTTGTGCTTCTTTGATTTCGTTAAGATTGGCTGTATCAATAAAGAATCTCATTGTTGAATAGAATATAGAATAATGATATGATTTTCAGAAGTACTCGAAAGACATGTGGTAGAAAGAGAAAAACCTGTCTTTGATGACATATTCTAGGAATAGAAGTTTGTCTTAAAATAAAAATGGCAAACCGAACATCGCACCGCTACAACCGCTTACCCTTGCTCGCTTCCGCACCTGGGGGATTCAGCAGGAGCTGGTCGTGCCAGTTTGCCGGTGCAAATATAGGAAAATGTTATTCGAAGCAAAACGTATTCTCAAAACTCTCTAATTTTATTTCTTTTGGAAATATACCATCTTTTGTAAAAATTGCAGGAAACTAAAGCATTTTGGAAATTTTGATTTTTGTGCATGAGGAAAACAGTCGCCTAGCGTATGCGTTCGACCTCATTTTCAAACAGATACTAAAAGTAAGCTACAAACTTACAACAGATAAAGAATTTTACCTTTCATCTACTACTACTAAATTCGTTTATCGAAAGTCGCCTTTAGACAAAGGCTTATTTTTCTATTCGGCTGATTTATTATTTGAAAAAGAGATAAAATCGCAAAACGTACAATCGACCATGTACGAAGGCCTACGTACCTTATTTCCCAATGAAAATTATGGTTGTATTCCATTTGATCCCTTTGCGGCTTCTTTTTATCTGGTTTCTAGATATGAAGAATATATCATAAAACAGAGGGACGGACACAACAGATTCGATCATAACAATAGTATTGCAAAGCGAAATAACTTTTTACAAGTGCCTGTGGTGAACTATTATGCTGAAATAGTACGCAATCAGATTCTGAAAAACTACCCTAATGCTGTTTTTCCTGAGCTTAAATATTCTTATTTACCTACCATTGATATCGACAATGCTTTTGCATATAGCAACAAAAGTGCCTACCGAGTTTTGCCAAATGTAGTTGCTGGTTTCTTGAGGTTAAAATTCAGAGATTCGTATAGAAAACTGTTGATTTATTTAGGCAAAAGAGAAGATCCATATGACACATTCGACAAGCAAATAGAACTACACGACAAATACCATCTCAAACCGATTTATTTTTTCCTTTTAGGAAACCTCAGCAAGTTTGATAGAAATGTTTCTCACACAAATGCCAATCTTCAAGCCATCATTAAAAAGATAGCGGGAAAATACAGAATGGGCATGCATCCATCTTACATGTCGAATCGTTGGGAAGAATTGTTTAAACTTGAAAAAAGCCGAATGGAAGAAATTTCGGGTTTAGAAATACAATGTAGCCGTCAGCACTTTCTAAAGTTCAAGTTACCAGATACTTATACTAAATTGCTCGCTAATGGAATCAAAGAAGATTTTACAATGGGTTATTCAAAAGAGATTGGATTCCGAGCAAGTATTTGTACTCCGTTTTATTTTTACAATTTAAAAGAAGAAAAAATGACAGAGTTATTGGTGCATCCATTTTGCATCATGGACAGTACGCTGAAGTTCCATATGAAATTGCGTTCTTCGGAAGCAATTTATACTATTAAGCCACTTATTGATCATGTCAAAAAAGTAAATGGCCAATTGATTACAGTGTTTCATAACGAATCTTTTGGAACACACAAAGTATGGCGCAACTGGTCGGAAGTGTACGATTCATTATTAAAAATAGCCATCCCGAGAAAATAGGTATAGAAAGCAATCATTTGAATGAGACTAATTACTCACAAAGAGATCAATAAATCAAAATGGGATTCTCTTGTGAATGAGAGCTTTATATCCAGTTTATACCTCAATTCGTGGTATTTGGATGCTGCCTGTCCTAGCTGGGACGCTTTGGTTTGGGACGATTATCAAGCAGCAATTCCTTTGCCTACTAAACGTTTTTTTCTTTTTAAAAAAATCTATCAACCCTATTTTGTACAGCAAACAGGCCTAATGTCAATGCCTGATTTTGAGATCCAGAAAGCTTTTTATGATCTTGAGAATTGGAAAACCTATTTTTATATTGCTATCCAAATTCAATTTAATACTCATACCATTTTTCCGTCTGATTTTAATGTAAAGCAGAAATGGAATCTGGTTTCTAAAAAAAATTATGCCTTAAAATTAAATGAAGAATATGTTATATTAAAGAAACACTACAACGAAAATCGTAGGCGGAATATCAAGAAAGCGATTTCATTAGGTTACACCGTACAAACAAGTACCGATATCGAACCAGCAATTGAGAT
Organism: Cytophagales bacterium; assembly: GCA_043769845.1. Classification (GTDB taxonomy): domain Bacteria; phylum Bacteroidota; class Bacteroidia; order Cytophagales; family UBA9547; genus UBA9547. Next base: position 1,191 of record JAYVIX010000281.1, on the reverse strand, counting down.
GTACACACAAAACCAAGCACCAAAGCAGAATGGTTTGAAAAAAGTAGTGTATGAGGTACTACGGAGAATATTTGCAACCTGTGCCGAACAAAATCTAGCTCAGCTTCTCACATGTTCCAATTCCGAAAATGAAACGGTGAGCTATGCACTATTTGTAAAATGGCACAATAGAATTTATTATTTATTTGGCACCATGAACGAAGTTGGAAGACAATGCAGTGCCATTTCATTGCTTTTCGACCATGTGATTCAATGTAATGCTACAAAGCCACTTACGTTAGATTTTGAAGGAGGCAACCTAGAAAGCATCGGTAATTATTTTGCGAGTTTTGGTGCGCAATTAGATGAGTATATTAGTTTGAGTAAATAATAGTTTAGAAGTCGATTTTTTCAGGGCCCAATACCAAGGCCAATCTGATTTCGTTCATTGCCTGATCTTTAAGAACAGGAAAACCTAATATCCGATTTGAGATCGCAGGCATGCCTTCAATATTCTTTGTAAAATCTAACACGTTGTACTGTTGCGACAGTCCTAACTTTTTTAGATTTTTTATGATTTCTATTTGAAGTACATTTTTCATAATTATTTTGTTTAGTATTATGGGGGTATACGGCACTGTTGTTTTAAGTTTCTGTAGTTTTTATTCATAAAGTACATCATAGTTGTATTTTTTTAACAAGGCGTAATAATTGCACTCATTCTCTATTTTCTTTACTATTTTTGATATCAAACACCACCTTATGAAAAAAGTAACAACACCTTTTCTTTTCATTTTCATTACTTCGGTTTCTCTTGCTCAAACATACCATCTATTTCCCAGGATGGAAACAAAAAAGCTTGACGAACAAACAGTTATACTTCCTGAACAGACCAAAGGAAAGTACACATTATTGGGATTAGCCTATTCCAAAGAAGCTGAATTGGAACTTGTAACTTGGTATCAACCAGTGTATGAAACTTTTATTTTTAAAGACAAAGGTGGAGCATTCGAAGTAGAATCGTATGACGTGCATTTGTACTTTGTGCCCATGTTTACAGGAATAAATCAGGCGGCACATGCCAAAACAGTGAAAGAAATGAAGCAAAACGTGGATAAAACGCTCTGGCCTTACATTGTATTATTCAAAGGAGATTTAAAAATATACAAAGAGCAACTTGGTTTAGACCACAAAGAGCATCCTTATTTCTTT
>JAYVIX010000280.1:0-4373 GCA_043769845.1 Cytophagales bacterium | reverse complement strand
GAAGGCTAATCTTACTTCCGCACTTTCATAACGTAAATCGGTCTTTTCCATGACACAAATATACGAAAAAATCACTATATATTACCGTCAGGTTAATACGTTTACTTTTTCGTACAAAATAGCGCCATTCATCGAACTTCAAGCTGGAACTGGTTACGCTAGGCTGGGCGGAACATACAGACACGAAGCAGGTACGGTAGTCAATCAGCCATCAGCAGGAACTGGAAATAAACAAACCACTTCAAAAGTCTATTTTAAAGATAAATACAAGATGGATTTTCTGGAAGTTCCAGTATTAGTCAAATTTTTCATCTTGCCAAAACGAACCATTTCTCCATTTATTTTGGCAGGTGGAAGTTATGGTTTCCTGTTAAGATCTGTGAATAGCTACAATTTTGATGATATTTCGGTCATGAAAAATGACGACATGAAAAATGTTTCTCAGAATTATTTTTTAAACTATTGCTTCGGTGCTGGAATTGATTTTTTTCGAGATGAATATGTGTCTTTTGGCCTAAGTGCCAAAATGAGCAAAAGTATATCTAAAGTATTCAAATACGACAAACTAGAATATGCTTCTCCTGATCCAGAAAATGCCGATTATGAATATGTGAACGTCTATAACATGAACACCTATTTTCACAGTGTCGCATTATCTGCTTATGTTACTCGTTCGTTTTAACAGAAAAAAGTAACTATTGACGTTTGATCATTTATTAAGAGCTAATCCCTTCGTATTTATTTTTCAGGATTGTATTAGTAACAGGAGTGAGCTCTCCTGCTACAGCCTACACAATCACTAAAGAGTACGCTTTCCAGACCCCCTAATCAGTTCCTTGTATCCAAGCATTAGTTTCGTTGAAGACACGTAAGTAGTTAATAGTCGACAGTTAATAGTTCTGTATTTGACACAAAATCAATAACTTATAGATTTATCAAGTGTCGAATATTTAAACCTAATTACGTAAATGAACAATACTCTCGAATCTAAAACAAAAAAAGAGCCATGAATAAATCATGGCTCTTTTTTTCAGGAATTACAAAGTGCTTTTACTGCTGCTGATAATTTGGCTCGTATTTAGCAAAAATATCTTCATAGCGTTTTGCTTGCTCTGTTTTGTTGAATTGTTTCAACGACATCACAATCTGATTCAAGACATACAAGTTGATTTCTACTTCTTGATTTCTTGATTTTTTACGATTCTTAGTATAATAAGCCAATTCCTGATCGGCTCTTTCGCCCATCACTTTGCAAATTTCCAACGCTGTTTTCTCGTCCCCGATTTGCAACAACAACGGCACAAAACGTGGCGTGAAATAATCGTAAGGAATGGTATTATCAGGAAGTTTGGCCAAACAGAATTTGATTGCTTCTTGCGCTTTGTCGTTCTTTCCTTCCATCACCAATTGCTCGGCTAGGCGATAGAAACTGCTACGAAGGTTAAGTGGGAATCTGCGTTGGTTTTCGTCATAGTAGATATTCGGATTGTCCAAACCTCTCCAGAAGAAACCTTTCATCATACGCTCGTACATAATGTCGGTGTTTACATAACCATCGTTTGCACCTGGCACTTTTGCTGGTAACAATCTGTAAGTCAGACCTTCCATTTGCATATGGTCGCGCAGGTTCAAGTAATTGTCGTTACCAAGAGTGGTCGAGAAATAGATAGGACGCTTCCAGTTGTTATTGGCGATCATATCTAGCATGATAAGGTCTTTTTTCTCAAGCGCCTTTTTGCCGATGTCCCAAGTCATTTTAGAAACTCCAAATTGCTTGTATTGTGGCGCGATGATGTTCATTGCACCCACAGCAGCAGTATCCACATCAAGTGTCAAGATATTGGTCGGAAGAGTGCTGATCGTTCCTCCATTTTGCAAAGGCACCATCAAAGCAGGACTGTCGTCTTTTACCAATTTGATGTATTGTTTCAAATCCATTCCGCCACGCAATTGTGGTTTTTCTACAAAAGGAACATAATCGTTTTTGCCTTGAATGAAATTATCAAATTCCAACGAAATCGGAAGTGGATCCGAATCATAGGCCTGCATTTTCATTTGGTCGATGTACCAATCGGTATTCAACAAACTAAGGTTACACACACGCACATCGGTACGGAAACCTTCTACTTCTTGCACGTACCAAAGAGGGAACGTATCGTTGTCGCCACCAGTGAAAACAACTGCGTTTTTATCGCACGAACTCAATAAGTTTTTAGCCGAATCGACCGAATGCCAACGATCAGCACGAGAGTGGTCGTCCCAACCTTCGGCAGCCATAATACCTGGCACCGCCAAACAGGCCAAGGTAGAAACACCATAACGAAGAGCATCTTTCTTCAACACTTTCTGAATAAAATCGGCAATGGCTAATACTCCAAATCCGATCCAGAAAGCAAAGGCATAAGTAGAACCTGCGAAAATATAGTCACGTTCACGAGGTTCGGTTGGTGGCTGATTGAGGTACATAATCATGGCAATACCTGTCAAGAACCACAACATCGCAACTATCAATGTGCCATTTTTATCACGTGCATACTGGTAGAATAAACCAAGTACTCCCAATATCAAAGGCAACATAAAGAACTGATTGCGCGCTTTGTTATTGGCCAAAGAATCAGGCAAACCAACTTTTGAAGCAGTCGGGCGTAACCAATCTGCATCTTGCACATCACTTTCGCGACCCGCAAAATTCCAGAAGAAATAACGCAAGTACATGTGCCCAATCTGATGTTTGAAGAAGAAAACCAAATTGTCCTTCATGGTTGGTTTTTTGCCATTCGGAATTCCTACAATTTGCGAATAGGCTTCCATGTGTCCGCCTTGCTTGCTGTGCATACGCGGGAATAGCGTTTGGTGCTTTGGATCAAACTTGTTGATGATTTTGTGATCGTATACCACATATTTATCATCCTTTTTGCGGTAGATAGCAGCACCTTGTTCTTGCTCGATCAATTCAGCAGTGTAATATGGACCATACAAAAGTGGACGATCACCATATTGTTCACGCTTTAGGTATGAAACAAAACTCAAGATATTTTCAGGATTGTTTTCGTCAATTGGTGGATTGAAATTCGAACGAATCAACACGATACCGTAAGAAGCATCTCCGATCATGATAAACACGAAACAAATCATGGCCAAATTCAGATTGTAATTGTTTTTCTTAATCGAATAACGAATTCCCCAAACCAACGCACCTACAAATGCCAAACAAAAAAAGATAATTCCTGAACGGAAAGGCAAGCCTAATGCATTAACAAAGAAAATCTCGATATCAGCTCCGATAGACGGCAAACCTGTAATAACTCCGTTCATGATAGTAACCAAAATGACACCACTTGCTGCCAAAGCGATCATTAAACCTTTAAGACTATACGTATGTCTTTTAAAATAATACACACAAGCCAAAGCGGGCAAGGTGACTAAGTTCAATAAATGGACTCCGATTGAAAGACCCACCATATAAGCGATTAATACCAGCCATCTGTCGGCTCCTTCTTCATCTGCAATTGATTCCCATTTCAGCATCGCCCACACTACAAAGGCAGTGAAGAAAGATGAAATCGCATATACCTCAGCCTCTACTGCTGAAAACCAGAATGAATCTGAAAAAGTATATACCAAAGAACCAACAGCTCCAGCTCCTAGTACGGCTACAATTTGACCAAACTCCAACTCGCCACCTTTCGGCATGAACATTCTTTTGGCAAGCAAAGTGATTGACCAAAACAAGAACAAGACTGTAAATGAGCTAGAAAGTACAGAAATCATATTTACCCAATAAGCCACTTTGGTGACATCGCCCATGGCTAGGAACGAAAACAAGCGACCAATCAAAAGAAATAATGGGGCGCCAGGTGGATGTGGCACTTGTAGTTTGTACGCACAAGCGATAAACTCGCCACAATCCCAAAAACTAGCAGTAGGTTCGACCGTGAGTACATAAACTGCAGTCGCAATCAGAAAAATCAGCCAACCTGTAATGTTGTTCAGTTTCTTAAAATTCATTGTATGAAAGTATTAACAGTATTTTTCAAATAAGTGGGGCGAAAATACAGAAATATTCTTAGCTGTAGTTCAATGTTCCATCTTTAAAGTTCAAAGTTGTTGCATTTGGACTTTAAACATTCAACTTTGAACTTTAAACTTGAGTATGGCTAGAATTCTTGCAATCGACTTTGGACTGAAACGCACGGGAATCGCGGTGACCGATCCTTTGCAAATCATCGCCACGCCATTGAAAATGGTGCGTACGCATGATTTGATTGCTTTTCTGAAAACGTATTTCGCAAAAGAAGCAGTTGAATGTGTCGTATTGGGCTATCCGACTGATACTTTGGCGCGCGACACCGACTCTACTCGGCATGTAAAAG
>JAYVIX010000279.1:0-10498 GCA_043769845.1 Cytophagales bacterium | reverse complement strand
ATTGAATCTTGATTTTGGTAGGCACAAAAACAGAAAGCCCCTGCATGGCATCGCGGGGGCATTCGATTATTTTGATGGTTTGTGGCAAATGGTTCATTCTGAAAAACATCTGCTGGAATAAACGAAAGATCAGAAAGAAAGTGCGTACGTTTTTGTTCTTTTTATTTGGTAGCTAAAATCCATTCGATAACTAATTGATTAATAGTTGGTTTTTTGTTTTCTATTTCTTCTAAATTCTTGAAAGTAGCAACGGCTCTGTCATTGCTTTTCCAATCGAGCAAGCCAAAATCGTCCTTTAATAATCTGTCATTGGGTTGTGCTTTTACTGTTGCTCCGCGATGAAAAATGAGTTGAATTTGCTTCGGTGGTTGAATTCGCATCGTAATTCGGTCTTCGAGACCCAGAGAATAATTGGGGCCATTCCATTTGATGTTTTCATTTAATTCTACGTTTGCATGTAAAATAATTTTTCTTAATATTTCTATCTCCTTTCGGAATGGATGGTTTTGTACATCCAAAAAGTGAGTTACTTCGCTGTTGATGTTTATTGGCGTCATTTAAGGAGAGAGTTTATAGCCCTCCAAGGTTTTAAAACGTTGGAGGGCTGAATGGACCAGTTCACAACTTATATAATTTATTCAAAAAAACATCCCATGCTGAAATATTTTCGTAAACTCGACACATAATCGCTTTAACCTATGGAAGTATATATTGTGGCAGGTTTCCGTTCTGCGGTGGGCAAGGCTCCACGAGGCATTTTTCGTTTTACAAGACCAGACGATTTGGCGGCTCATGTAGTGAGGCATTTGGTCGATTCGGTTCCTGAACTGGACAAAGATCGTATTGAGGATGTGATAGTGGGCAATGCAATGCCCGAGGCCGAGCAAGGAATGAATGTAGGAAGATTCATTTCATTAATTGGGCTTGATACCTATAAAGTGCCAGGTATGACGGTGAATCGTTATTGTTCTTCTGGTCTAGAAACGATTGCGATTGCTGATGCAAAAATACGTGCAGGCTATGCCGATTGTATCATTGCTGGTGGCGTGGAAACGATGAGTTATATTCCTTTTGGAGGCTGGCGTGTATCACCAAGTGCCGATTTGGCCAAAGCTCATGCCGATTATTATTGGGGAATGGGATTGACCGCTGAAGCAGTGGCAAAAGAATACAAAGTGAACCGTGAAGATCAAGATGCATTCTCGTATCAGTCTCACGTAAAAGCGGCCAATGCCATCAAAAACGGATATTTCAAAAATGAAATTGCTCCATTTAAAATAGTAGAAACCTATTTGGATGCGAACGAGAAAAAGAAAACAAGGGAATTTATAGCCGAAACAGACGAAGGCCCTCGTGCTGATACAAGCGTTGAAGCATTAGCAAAACTAAAACCTGTATTCGAAGATCGAGGAACGGTAACAGCCGGAAATTCGAGCCAAACATCAGACGGAGCCGCATTTGTGCTGTTGATGTCTGAAAAAATGGTAAAAGAATTAAACTTGAAGCCAATAGCCAAAATGATAGGCTATGCAGTGGCTGGAGTTGAGCCAAGAATTATGGGAATTGGCCCAGTGGCGGCTATCCCAAAGGCACTGAAAATGGCCAATTTGAAAAAAGACGACATTGATCTGATAGAATTGAACGAAGCTTTTGCAGCTCAATCGCTTGCAGTTGTGCGCGAGTTGGATTTGAATCCTGAAAAAATCAATGTAAACGGTGGTGCCATTGCTTTAGGACATCCACTAGGATGTACGGGAGCGAAACTTTCGGTTCAAATCTTCAACGAACTAAAACGTAGAGATCAGAAATACGGAATGGTATCAATGTGTATTGGCACTGGACAAGGAGCTGCTGGGATTTTTGAGATGTTGTAATTAGCGAATAAGTAGTCAATAGTTAATAGTCGACAGTTAATAGTTCTGTATTTGGCACAAAATCAATAACTTATAGATTTATTAAGTGTCGAATATTTAAACCCAACTACTTAGTTAAAAGTTGATAGTCAACAGTTATTATTTGGGTGGTTGTTTCTTTGGAAGCAACCACCTTTTGTTTTTTGAGTCAAAGAAATAAACTCCCAATTCATCACTCATCATTCATCACTCATCACTACCTTTGGTAGCCAGCTGCTCTGTCGCTGTTCGCCTTCGAGGCGGATTGAGGAAAGTCCGGGCAACACAGAGCACCTTACTTCCTAACGGGAAGGGGCTTTCGCAAGAAGGTCACAGAAAGTGCAACAGAAAATAAACTACCCAACGTGATTTTTCATGTAGGGAAAAGGTGAAACGGTGAGGTAAGAGCTCACCGCCTGCTTGGCGACAAGGAGGGCACGGCAAACCTTAGGGGTTGAAAGGCCAAATAAACCCTGAATAGTGGAGCTGCTCGTTCCCGCGGTCGTTTTCGGACGGCACTTCAGGGAGGGTAGGCTGCTAGAGTCATGGTGCGAACTGTGAACCAGATAAATGACAGGGCACGACAGAACCCGGCTTACAGGCTGGCAAAAAATCAAAAAGGCTCCGAGCAATCGGAGCCTTTTGTGTGTAGATTGGTTTTAATTTTTATTTCGAGACGGCTATTTTGCCTTTCAAAACCACATTATCGCCATTAGATAACGTATAAAAATAGAGTCCGTTTTCTAATCCGTTGGTATCTATTTCTTTAGGGTCAGCTTGAATTTCAAATACTTCCTTCTTTAGCTTTCCAGTTTGGTCATACAATCTCAAATCTATTTTGTTGAAACTGTTTTTTACAGAAACTGTCATATAATCAGAAGCGGGGTTTGGATAAATGGAAGCGACTATAGGGTTAGAATCAGAAATAGTAATCGTTTGGCAGAATGTATCATTACAATAATAAGCCAGTTTTACGTAAGGCAACACTGAATCGGGAACTGTTGCTATATAAAGGCAAATGTTATAATCTCCTTTTTTAGCATATGTATGTGTGGTTGTATAGTTATATCCTGTTATTTCTTCAAAGCTACCATCTCCAAAATCTATTTTTGAATACCTCGAATAATAATAGGGAATCATTTCTAAAGGATCAATTTTATAAACAAGATCAGATTTGAATTTTAGAGAATTATTAATGTCAAATATTGCATATCTTAGCGGATTAACCAAAACACTAACGGTACTATCTACAATTGAAGTTTCGAAAATGGCTTTACAAGGCTTTATGATTTCTACATCCAAATATGTAGTATCTATACAGATAGGTATAGCCATTGCTTTACAACGGGGTAAAGTGTCGTGAATAAACGGACAAGGATCATTTACGAGCGATTTTAATAGTCGGATTCTGTATTTTCCAGCATTTGCATAGGTGTGCGATACTTTTACATTTGGATTTCTATCGTTTAAACCTGCATCACTACCATCGCCAAAGTCCCAAGACCTGTATTCTGTAATTGGGTCAATGATGCTTGCATTTTTGGAAATATAAACAAGTAGGTCGGAGATTTCAACGGTTGACCCACTTATAGTATGATCTAGTTTTGCTTTACAAGTTGGATATTCATTTACTACTTCAATATCCAAATAAGTAGTGTCGGTACATATTAGGCGGGCGGCTGCCATGCAACGAAATAAGGTGTCATGGATAAAAGGGCAAGGATCGTCTAGAATTGATTTGATTAATCGAACTTTATATTTTCCTGCGCTTGTGTAGGTATGTGTCACGAAATTATTGGAAACGGTATCTCTTCCATCACCAAAATCCCAATGTCTGCGTTCAGTAATCTTGTTTGGACTTTCTATCATTGATAGGTATAAAATGTTGTCTCTTATTTTCAGTGTTTTGTCAGTGATGGTGAAGCTTAATTCAGCTTTGCACTTCGATTCTGGTTCTCCAATCACCACTTCAAATTGATACGTTTTGGTGCATTTCAACACTGGAGCAGCAAAGCATGCTGAATTTCCAAAACAAGGATTGTAGTAGGATGACTTTGTCAAAGTCGCTAAGTATTTTCTCGCTTTGGCATAAGTATGCGTCATGCTGTTTTCGTTATTGGCACTCCCGTCACCAAAATCCCAATTCCATGTTTCATAATTTCCATCCAAAACAGTGATTACTGGTTGATGATCAGAAAATGCAACAGTCATATGATTAATATTTTTAATAATTTGAGCATCACATCTCGTAATGGAGCTATCAAAAGGATAATAGACGCCTTTTTTAGTCATCCACATTGTTTGAGTACCTTCACAATAATCGTCTTTTACCGTTAACGATACCAAATACTTACCTTCATTTACAAAATGATGTCTTACAGATCGACCTGTATCCTGAGTGCCGTCTCCAAAATCCCAGTGATAAGATTTGTAATTTTGATTTGAAGCCGTGTATCCTGCAACTTCTGATGTTCCTAAACTGGGATAATCCATCGTTGTATATACTAAAGGTCTAAATGATGCATCGCAAAAAGGTGGAATATTATTTCCTGCATTTACCCATTGCGAACTGGAACATTCAATTTCAAAGGATTTATAAATTCCAATGATATGCTGCACCACGTGCAAGGAAACTAGATACTTTCCTGATGTTGCATACTTGTGCGTGATCACTTTTCCTGTATCTTTTGTGCCATCGCCCAAATCCCAAAAATATTCTTTGTTGTAATCGTTTTGATCTAAGGAAGCAAAAGCTACCATGTTCGTCAGATCTACATTGCCAGGAAATTTCATCAAGGGCATCATGTCTTTGAATGTGGCATCGCAAAGTTTGAATTGTTTTAAAGAATCAGGAAGAGGATCTGGATCAAGGGGGGGTATTTGTGAATAACCATTTGGCCCAAATGTAAATGCCATCACAAAGAGGATGAGCAGTTTAGCGGTTTTTAGAAATCTTGTTTTCATAAAAAATAGAGTTGGTTGATGTTTTTGTTTCAAGTGCATAGACAAGGCTTTGTGTACATGGTTGCTTCTGAATTCTGATTATTTTTTCAAATTCTTTTTTATAGGTCAGACCGAAGGTCAGCACCCAGCTAATGGTATTTGGTCTGACCTTCGGTGCTGACCAAATGTCATAAAAATCGCTTTTTTTTCAGCTGAAAAAAAAGCGATTTTTTTAGGCAACCATTCTGCATTACCTTAGTCTATGCACTCGAACATGTTGGATGTATACCGAAATTGAACTTATAAAACGCTGCCAAAAACAAGAACCTGCTGCACAAGAGGTTCTTTACAAGCAATATGCATCGCGCATGCGATACGTTTGCCTGAGGTATGCGCGTACCAATTTCGATGTGGATGATATTTTCCAAGATGCCTTCATCAAACTCTTCGAAAATATTCAACATTACAAAGGAGAAGGTTCGTTTCATGGCTGGGTGAGGCGCATTTTTGTGAATACGGCCATCGACCATTATCGCAAGCAAAGTAAACGGCGCGAACAACAACCACTGGACGATAAAGAATTTGAATTGGCTGATGCTTGCGTTTCGGACGAGTATTTCGAACAATTAGCTTCAAAACTCACTACAGACGAATTGCTCGAAATGGCCAATTCGTTACCAACTGGCTATCGGATGGTTTTCAATCTTTACGCCATCGAAAAATATACCCATGCCCAGATTGCCAAGACAATGGGAATTACAGAAGGCACCTCGAAATCGCAACTTTCAAAAGCTCGAAAGATGCTGAAATTGATTTTACTTAATTACTTGAACATTCATTCTGAAATGAAAATTGTTTCTGATAATGTTCCTGAAGAAACTATTTGGCACACAAGGCCAGCTTAAACGAACTGAAATGGAAAACTCAAATAAAATGGATCGATTATTTAACGAACGCCTTTCCGAAGGTGAATCGTTGCCACCTGAAGTAGCTTGGGGGAATATTCGAAACAAAATGGCTCAAAAGAAAGCCGACAAACGAATCTTACCAATTCCTTTCCTTTGGCTTGCAGCTGCTTTTGTTTCTGGCTTGCTCATCGGTGGCCTCGGGTTTTATGCCTATCTGTTGAAAAACGAAAATTTGGATCTGAAGGAACAACTGGTTCAGGTTAAAAATACTAACATGTTGTTGGAGAAAACTCCAACAACGATAATTAACGATCAAAATTTTTCGAGCAATCGTTTTAAGGATGAACAAAGTGTTGTTCGAGAAAACTCCCACAACGGGAGTGAGGTTTCTGAAAACTCGATTCCTCGGTCCATGGCACACAAACCAAAATCCAAAACGAACGCCTTTGTTGGTGTCGCCAACAAAAATGTGCCTAGCGTGCCAAGTGATTTCAGAAACCACCGAGGTAGTATTGCTGCGGAACAAAATATTGTTGGAAAAAACTTCAACAATGGCAATAGCGAAACCTCAACCTACGTCAGTAATAACAGTTCAAGCACCCTTTCAAACCAAACCGAAACAAACCTTTTGGCTAGCAATCAGCCCAAAACTATTGATAGTTTGAAGAAAGAACCTCTTGACTCAAGTAAAAAAACGGTTGTCGAAAAAGACGAAACACCTAAAAAGAAAAAAGCACCCAAAATATTTGGGCTTCCGATTGCGGTTGGCTTTTATCTTTCGCCCGAAATGGCTAGTCGATCCGTCAATTTTAGTACAAACAGTTCGGATGATGTAAAAACGTACAAACAAAACGATAAAAACAAATTTGGCTTTGGAGCGGGTTTCAATTTAGAACTAGAACTTCCTCGTAATTATTTCTTTCGAACAGGAATTTCCTATTGGAATGTGGGCGAACGCAATACGAGCGAATATCAAGTCGCAAAATCGGATACAACATATAGCCCTAATAGCATCTATATTCAAACTTCTAAAATTTCGACAGGTCCAAGCGGTTCAACAACTATCGTTGCTTTCGATACCACCATGGTGATATCAGGTGACGCATCCATTACAGGGCAAAAAATCACGTTAGCTCCTTCTCGTGAAATCAAGGAATCATTCAATCATTTTTCATCTACCATTCAGAACAACTACCACTACATTGGTATTCCAGTTGTGATCGGTTTGCGATTGGGGCAATCAAGATTTCGTGCTGGAATGTATTCAGGATTGATTGCCAATGTGTTGGGATCATCCAACCAAGCGATATATTCTATTTATTACGACTCGTGGAGTCCCGAAAAGTATATGCAATCGACCAGGCAACTTTCGCGTTTTTCGGTGGTGTATTGGGGAGGTGTAGATTTCGATTATCAGTTAGCACCAAATTGGAGCGTCACCCTTTCGCCAAATATCAAATATTCGATGACATCACTTTATAAAAACGAACCCGAAGTACGCCAATTGCCTTATTCTTTTGGGGTACTATTTGGTTGTAAATATTCGTTTGGAAAATAAAAAGATGGCTTGAAAAATCATTGCGTTTCAGGCCAGTCCTCTTTATATTGTATTCTTATTTCGATCTGAATTTCAATGCCAAAACCTATTTACACCTGCCTTTGGTTTGACCAAAATGCACTCGAAGCGGCCGAGTTTTACTGCACCGTTTTTTCTGATTCAAAAATCATTTCCCAAAATCCGATCGTAGTGATGTTCGAGCTCAACGGAACAAAATTCATGGGTTTGAACGGAGGCGATAAATACAAACATAGTCCTGCGACTTCTTTTGTCATCGAATGCGGCACACAGGAACAAATAGATCATTATTGGGAAAAACTAGGTGCAGGCGGTCGTTATGACATGTGTGGCTGGTTGGCCGATCAGTTTGGGATCTCTTGGCAAATCGTTCCTAGTATTCTTGGCTCGCTAATGGCCGATTCTGAAAAATCGCCACGGGTGATTCAGGCATTCCTTCAAATGCAAAAATTCGATATCCAACAATTACTAAAAGCTTAATCAGAATGGAAACAACAAAAATCACCATATCGGCCAGTATCTCAGCCGATATTCAAAAAACATGGAATTATTACACACTTCCTGCGCACATCACCAAATGGAATTTTGCTTCTGACGATTGGCATTGTCCATCTGCCAGCAACGACATGCAAGTGGGCGGAAAATACATAGGCAGAATGGAAGCCAAAGACGGAAGTTTTGGTTTCGATTTTGAAGCTATTTATAGCGAAATAAAGCCGTACGAGCATTTTACCTATTTGAGTGAAGACGACCGTCAAATAGACGTATTCTTCAAAAGTAATGCTGGAAATACAGAAATCACCATCACATTTGATGCCGAAAACGAAAACCCAATCGAGTTGCAACAACAAGGCTGGCAAGCGATCCTGAACAATTTCAAGAAATATATTGAAGCAAACTAGGTAGTTAATGGAGAACAGCTATAGTTAATAGTTCATTCCAATTTTCTTAACAACAACATGAAACTCTTTAAAAAAATAGCAATCGGACTAGGCGTACTGTTGGTACTACCATTTGTAGTAGCACTATTTGTTCCTAGAAAATACACCGTTTCGGTTTCGGAAACGATCAATAAGCCTCGTCAAGAAGTTTATGACTATGTTCGGATTTTGAAAAACCAAGAACAATACAGTGAATGGGTAAAGGCAGATTCAAATCTGCATCCCACCATCACTGGCGAAGATGGAACAGTAGGTGCCAAACAACGTTGGGATAGTAAAAACGAAAATGTAGGAGCTGGTGAACAAACGATCACAAGCCTTTCTATCGAAAAAATGGAAATGGATTTGAAATTCATAAAACCATTTGAAGGCAATTCGAAAGCTGCAAACATTTTCAAACCCAACTCCGAAAACCAAACGCTGCTCACGAGCGAATTCTATGCGGATGAATCTTATCCGATTAATCTAATGTCTTACTTTTTGGGTCGACCGATGATAGAGGAAACGCAGCGGAAAAATCTAAAAAACATAAAAGAAATACTTGAAAAATAATTCATTTAAAATCAGAGTGCTTTAGTAAATGAAATTCCGTCTCAAAAGCACTCTGATTCGTTTTTTTGATTCTAAAACCCAATTTTTCCTTTTCGCTCTACCTCAAACTCATTCAAAACAAACAAAGCACTTGCTGCAGCTTCTGCGCCTTTGTTTCCGAGATTTCCGCCAGCTCTTTCCAAAGCTTGTTCTAAAGTATTGGTAGTAAGCACGCCAAAAGCAACAGGTTTGTCATATTTTAGGCCAACGCTAGTAATGCCTTGCGCGACTGCCTGACAGATAAAATCAAAATGAGGTGTGTCGCCTTTTATTACACAACCCAGCGCGATAACTGCATGAATAGAAGCTTGTTGGGCAAGTTTTTGCGTGCCTATCGTAAGTTCGTATGCTCCTGGAACAAACTGCTTTACAATTTCTATATCGCCACACGATTCCAAGTATTTTTCGGCTCCTTCCATCAATTTGCCGGTCACTTCCCAATTCCATTTGGCCGTCACGATGGCTATTTTATAAGGCTTTTTAGGGACAATTTTGTCATACAAAAAATCTAAATCAGTTGCTTGTGCAGTTGCCATGTGTTTTGTTTTTATGCACAAATCTAACTAACTAAAATAAAAATAGAACAAGCAATATAACTTCCTTAATAAGCATAGTTAAAATAAAAATAGCTATAATTGAAAACCTTATAAAACAAATAAATCATGGAAACTCAAAAAACAAACAAGATAGTTTCGTTTGTTGGCGGAAACAATGGCGAATGGAAAGTGTCAGAAGTTGTACCAGAAATAGGTAGCACTTTGGTCACTCCTAATTATTTATCTATTTATAAAGACCCTCTTTCACCAGAAACTGAACAAGCATCTGATTGGGTTCTGAAGGGTTTTGCAAGTAATTTGCGTTACACCACTCGAGATGAAAAGAATATTTTAGATGTCAATCCTTCCGTTTTGGGGAAGATTGAAAATCAATATGCCGTCATGATTCCGATTAAAAAGAAAGAAACGTGGTGGGCAATGACACAAGACGAACGCAGAAAGATTTTGGAAGAAAATTCACGCCATATCGAAATCGGGTCAAAATACTTGACTTCCATCAACCGCCAACTGTACCATAGTCGCGATCTGGGCGAAGTTTTTGACTTTATAACTTGGTTTGAATTTTCAGAAGAAAACAAAAGTAAGTTCAATGAACTACTTGCTGCACTTCGAACAACAGAAGAGTGGTCTTATGTGGAAAGAGAAGTTGAAGTGAGGCTTGTGAAAACTGTATAGAAAGAACGTTTACGAGGTTCTAAACCTCGTAAACGTTCTTGTTTAAAGTCTATCCAATGCCTGTTTCGCTCTTTCCTTCGAAACACAAAGTGAAGCTCTCAAATATCTATTTCCATTTTTTCCAAAAATCATTCCTGGGGTTAAGAACAGATTGTTTTCGTACAAAAGTTTATCTGCAAAAGCTGGCACATCTGTAATATGATCTGGTGCTTTTGCCCAAACGAACAAGCCCATTTGCTTTTTGTCGTATTCAAAACCTAATTTGTCGAAAAGTTGGTAAACCAGTTTTCTACGTTCGGCATATTCCTCGTTACGAGTTTCGTGCCACGCTTCGTCATTTTCCAAGGCTTTGATTGAAGCCAATTGTACAGGAAGAAACATTCCTGAATCGATATTGCTTTTTACACGCAAGATT
>JAYVIX010000278.1:0-16586 GCA_043769845.1 Cytophagales bacterium | reverse complement strand
TGGCCGATGACATGGGATTGGGCAAAACGCTTCAAGTGATTACCACTTTGCTCAAATACAAAGAAGACGGATTGTTGGAGAAAGAAAAGGCGTTGGTAGTAGCCCCAACGGGACTTTTGGTCAACTGGCAAACCGAAATAGAGAAATTTGCACCAAGTTTGAAAGCCAAAATCTACCATGGAACCAACCGCAAAATAGAAGCAGACGAAACGTTTGATGTGCTCATTTCGTCCTACGGCATCGTACGGAGCGATGCCAAAGAACTGAAAAAGCGCAAATGGCATTCGATGGTGATAGATGAAGCGCAAAACATCAAGAATATCAATACCGAACAAACAAAAGCAATAAAAACCATTGGCGCACACCACTTTATAGCCATGAGCGGTACGCCAGTCGAAAACAGACTTAGCGAATTGTGGAGTATTATGGACTATGGAAATCGTGGTTTTCTAGGCTCCATCAAAGAGTTTAACGAATCGTACGGCAACCCAATTCAGCAATACAACGACCTAGAAGCAGCAGGAAAACTCAAAAAAGTAACCGCGCCTTTTATGATGCGTAGGCTAAAATCAGACAAAACCATTATTTCAGATTTGCCCGACAAAATCGAGATGAATTGTTTCTCGACATTGGCCAAAGAACAAGCCAGTTTGTACAAAAAAACCTTGGACGAAGCCTTGGCAGCCATCGAAGGGATAGACGGAACAGATGGCAAAGCTTTGTTTGTACGCCAAGGATTGGTGCTACAAATGGTTTTGGCATTGAAACAAATATGCAACCACCCGACTCAGTTTTTGAAAAACAAGGTGTTGGATGCTTCGCTTAGTGGCAAATTAGAATTATTGTTTGATAAGCTCGATAGCATTATCGAAAGTGGTGAAAAGGTGCTGATATTCACCCAATTTACCGAAATGGGGACTCTTCTAAAACATTTTATTACAGAACGTTACAAAGAAGAACCCTTGTTTTATCATGGAGGATGCAGCATGAGTCAACGCACCGAAATGGTGAATAATTTCCAACAAAATCATGTTGATAAAATATTCATCCTTTCGTTAAAAGCGGCAGGGACAGGATTAAACCTTACTGCCGCCAATCATGTAATTCATTACGACCTTTGGTGGAACCCAGCCGTAGAAGCCCAAGCCACCGACCGTGCCTACCGAATTGGGCAAAAAAGCAACGTGATGGTGCATCGCTTTATTACTAAAAACACGTTTGAAGAAAAAATCGATGAAATGATTCAAGCAAAAAAAGCATTAGCCGAAATGACCGTTTCGACAGGTGAAAGTTGGATCGGAAACCTGAGCAACAAAGAGTTAAAGGATTTATTTGTGATAAAATAGTTTAAAGTTCAGGCATCGGTTATAAAAGACTGACCCAAAATAAACAATAGGCTGTCGCACATTTGTAATTTAAGGCTCAAATTTTCAATTTAAAACTATTCAAAATGAACGTAAGTAATTAGGTTTAAATATTCGACACTTGAAAAATCTACAAGTTATTGATTTTGTGATAAATACAGAACTATTAACTGTCGACTATTAACTATTGACTACTTAGTTGTAGCATTCCTGTTTTTTATTTCTATCGGATTTTCAGTAAGCGCACATTTGGCATAGTAAGTCGGAAGCGGCAACTACTTACTTCGTCTTCATATTCCGCAATTAGCACTAATTACGAATTAATTATTATTCATCTATTAGTTTTAAAACTATTTAAAGAAAAAATAGTACTTTTACAAACTAAATGATTTCCAAGAACGTATATCAACTCAATTACGTTTTGTTTTCGAAATACCTACTAATACAACTAACTAACAGCTCAGAGCCCGAAGCAAACCTTCGGGCTTATTTTTTTAAATAGCGATTGTCTTTCTTCTACCGTCATTTTTTTTGAATCTTCGCAAAAAAGATTCAAATGGCCTTCGCTAGTTCTCCGCTTACCTATATTATCATCTTGCTAAACCTTCTATTTTCGTTCCAAGGTTTCAAAGATTCTGTTTATTTAGATAAAAATGCGTTTCGAATAGGAAGCATTCTGAAAAAGAAAGAATACAAACGTCTTCTTACCTCTGGTTTTATTCATGCCAATTGGTCGCATCTTTTGTTCAACATGTTTTCGCTTTATTCCTTTGGCGAATCGTTGGAACTGATGTACGGAACGGTTTTCTTCGGAATCGTCTATTTGGCTAGTTTGATAGGTGGCAATTTGCTTTCGCTTTTGATTCATCGAAACGAGGCAGAATATGGCGCAATTGGTGCTTCCGGAGCAGTGAGTGGCGTTATTTTTGCAAGCGTGGTGCTGTTTCCACAAATGGAAATCCAAATGTTTCCGCTTCCTTTTGGCATTCCTAGTTGGGCTTTTGCCATTTTGTATACCTTGTATTCTATGTACGGGATGCGTGCCCAAACCGACAATATTGGACATGACGCACATTTGGGTGGTGCTATTATCGGAATGTTGGTTTGCATCGGCTTTCATCCAGCCGCTCTGATGGCCAATTTGTTTTTGATTTCAAGTATTCTCGTTTCCACTTCGGTTTTCCTTTTCATAATCACCCAAAAACCGCATCTTCTGAACGGAAATTCAGGTCCTAAAAAGAAAGCTTCGACAAATCCTGACGACCATTACAACCAAATACGAGCCGAAAAACAGAAAGAAATGGATCGTATTTTAGAAAAAATAAACGCTGAAGGCCGGGAAAGCCTAAACGATTATGAAAAACGTTTTTTGAATATGAATAAGTAGATTTCAACCGTTTTTATGGCGATGTATTTGAAAATAGTCAAGGTCGGTTTTTTGCTGTGCTGCTTTGCGATTTCTGTTTCTTTCGCCCAATCGAAAAAAGACAAACGCAAGTCGGCTTTCGATTCAAATTATGTGTCCTCATTTAGGGAGCGTTTTCACCTTGCCGTTTTTCTGGCCACAAGAGGTTCGAACGTGACGCTTTACAACATGGCAAACAAGAACGAATCGGTTCAGTATTCACCCAACAACTTTTTAAACATCGGCTTGGGTGTAAACTACAAATATGTCATGCTCGAGACATCGTTTAAATTCCCATTTTTAAATACGACTGATCCCCGAAAAGGAAAAAGTTCGGTCGCCAATATTAGGGTGAATTTTATTCGGCACAAATACTGGCTGAAAGGAATTGTGCAAAATGTTTCTGGTTTTCATTTGACCAACCCTCAAATTATTGATCCAGATTGGTTCAAGTACAATACAAACTATCCTTTGCGCCCTGATATTTCACAAAATTTGTTTTATCTGACAGGAAATTATGTTTTCAACCACTCCAAATTTTCGTACCGATCTACCATTAATGCTTGCGAACATCAAATAAGAAGTGCCGGCTCTTTCGTAGTAGGGTTCACGATTTCGAATTATGGAGCAAGAGGCAAAAATAGTTTGTTGCCTGAAAGCCTGAAAGGAAGATATACGAAAGATTCGGATATTCTAAGGTCTCGCATTTCTCATTATGGAGTCAATGTAGGATATCTTCACACATTTGCAATAAAGAAAAAAATATTCATCAATTTAGGTTCTATTGGTTCTGTTGGGGTCAAAAATACAAATACGACTTTTGCATACCGCCCCGAATCGTTTTCAGAAACGGGGTTCGGCTTTATCTTCGACAATCAAATGGCAATTGGGTACAACGGGGATAGAAATTTTGTCAGTATAAACTTGAACTCACTTACGCTTTCAGACAACCTGAAAAGGCAAATTGAATTCGATTATCAATTTTTAAGACTTATCTATAGCAGGCGGATGTAAGTGCATACAGCACAATACCGTATCTTTGTAATCCTATTTTATTATTCCAATGGCTGAATACAATTTTCGAGAAATCGAACAAAAATGGCAAAAGACTTGGGTCGAAACGCAAGCTTACAAGACTGAAAACCAATCTGACAAACCAAAATACTATGTCCTCGACATGTTTCCGTATCCTTCGGGCGCAGGTTTGCACGTTGGGCATCCGCTGGGATATATCGCTTCTGATATTGTTTCTCGTTTCAAAAGGCTAAAAGGATACAATGTGTTGCATCCAATGGGATTCGATTCCTTTGGCTTGCCAGCCGAACAATATGCCGTACAAACAGGTCAGCATCCTGCTATAACCACCGAAACAAACATTGCGAGATACAAAGAACAATTGGGCAAACTAGGTTTCTCGTTCGACTGGGAACGCGAGGCTTGGACTAGCAAGCCCGATTACTACAAATGGACACAGTGGATTTTCATCCAAATTTTCCACTCGTGGTACAACAAGGCTACAAATAAAGCAGAACCAATCAGCGCCTTGATTAGCTTTTTTGAAAAAGAAGGAAACGTAACTGTAAAAGCAGCTTGCGATGAGGATACCAAAATCTTTTCGGCTGAAGAATGGGGAAGTTGGGGCGAAAAAGAGCAACAAGAACTGTTGTTGAAATACCGCTTGACGTATTTGGCGGAATCGATGGTGAACTGGTGCCCTGGTTTGGGAACGGTATTGGCCAACGAGGAAGTGGTAAACGGAGTGTCGGAACGTGGCGGCTATCCTGTGGAACGCAAGAAGATGAAGCAATGGATGATGCGCATCACAGCTTATTCGGATCGTTTGCTTCAAGGATTGGACACCATCGATTGGCCCGAGCCGATGAAGGATATGCAACGCAACTGGATTGGAAAGTCGTTTGGAGCGGAATTGACTTTTCAGGTCGTTAACCCCACCCAAACCCTCCCCGATAGGGAGGGCTTAAAAGTCTCCCCTATCGGGGGAGATTTAGAGGGGGTTTTGAACCTAACAGTTTTCACCACCCGTGTCGACACCACTTTTGGTGTTACTTATTTATCTATCGCTCCTGAAAGTGAATTGTTGGGTCAATTGACCAGTACTGAGCAGAAAGAAGCAGTGGAAGCATATGTGACTGCTGCGAAAAACCGTTCGGAGCGCGATCGCATGACGGATGTAAAAACGGCTTCGGGCGTGTTTACAGGAAGTTATGCGATCAATCCTTTCAACGGAAAACAGATTCCGATTTGGATTGCCGATTACGTTTTGGCTGGTTACGGAACTGGTGTAGTGATGGCTGTGCCTTCGTCTGACGAGCGCGACTTCCGTTTTGCTACGCAATACAACTTGCCTATTGTTTCGGTGCAAGAAGGCGTGCATACCGATATTACCAAAGACGACTTCGACCCGAAAGCGGGTACGATGGTCAATTCTGATTTCTTGAATGGCCTTGCTGTTACTGAAGCGATTCAGAAAGCGATTCAGTTTGTGGAAGAGAAGAAAATTGGAAAAGGAAAAGTGATGTACCGCCAACGCGATGCCATTTTTGCCCGCCAACGTTATTGGGGCGAACCGATTCCGGTGTATTACAAAGACGGCTTGCCATACACCATGGACGAAGCCGACTTGCCTTTGGAACTTCCCAAAATAGACGAATACAAACCAACCGAAACGGGCGAACCGCCACTAGGCCGTGCCAAGGATTTTAATTATACACCAAGAAAGCCCCACCCAACTCCTACAGAAACAGCCCCACCCAACCCTCCCCGTGGGGAGGGCTTTGAAAACAAAAACATTTCGAGCAGTAATGGCATGAATTCACCAGTCACTAAAGTCCCCCACGGGGGAGATTTAGAGGGGGCTTCCTATCCACTTTATCAAACTGCTGACACTTCGAATTGGAAGTATTTGAAAGAAATGGGGAAGGATAACAGGAAAAATCCGACTCCTGCCGAAGACAAATTATGGCAAAGTCTAAGAGGCGACAAACTGGGGGGTAATTTTAGAAGACAACATTCAATCGGAAATTTCATTGCTGATTTTGTTTGCCTAACATCGAAGCTAATTGTTGAGGCAGATGGTGGAATTCATGAATTGCCAGAAAACAAAGAATATGATGAATTGAGAACGAGGGAACTAGCTGAAATGGGTTTTCAGGTAATCCGTTTTTCAAATGAGGATATTTTAGATAAGCATGATGAGGTGCTTTTGCAAATTAAGGACGCATTAGTAGCCCCACCCAACCCTCCCCACAGGGAGGGCTTTAAGGTCAAAGATATTTCGAGCAGTAATGGCTTGAATTCACCAGTCGCCAAAGTCTCCCCCCACGGGGGAGATTTAGAGGGGGCTTCCTATCCTCTCGAATTGAGCACGATGCCAGGTTGGGCAGGTTCTAGTTGGTATTTTTTGCGCTACATGGATGCAAAAAACGACAAACGTTTTGCGAGTGCCGAAGCCGAAAAATACTGGAACCAAGTAGACTTATACATGGGCGGTGCCGAACATGCCACAGGTCACTTGTTGTACAGCCGTTTCTGGAATATGTTTTTGTACGACTTAGGTTTGGTTACTTCTCCTGAACCTTTTAAGAAGTTGATTAATCAGGGAATGATTCAGGGAGTTTCTCAATTTTTAAAAGAATGGGATTTTGAAAAAATAGAAGAAGGAAAATCATTCCCACATAAATACTTCAAAGTGTTAACTTCAGTAAATCTAAAACCAAAGGATTATGCAGAAGGTGATGCGTATAATGGAAGTTTAAGACGAATACCTTCTAAATATGTGGACGATAAATCTGGTAAATTTTATATAAATGCTTTCGAAAAAGCAAAAATGGATCCTGAATGTTCTCTTAGTACACTAGAAAACTATTCTATTGATTGGGAGACAGATGAAGATGGTAATAAATTTATTATCCCATCTTCAGAAGTCGAAAAAATGTCCAAGTCAAAATATAATGTAGTCAATCCAGACGACATTGTAGACAAATACGGAGCAGACACGCTACGCCTTTATGAAATGTTCCTTGGACCATTGGAGCAATTCAAGCCTTGGAATACTTCGGGCATAGACGGTAGCTTCCGTTTCTTGCGCAAACTTTGGAATTTGTTCCACGACAAAGCAGGCAATTTCAGCGTGAGCGATGCAGAACCGACCAAAGAAGAATACAAAGCACTCCACGCGGCCATCAAGAAAATAGAAGAAGACATCGAGCGTTTCTCGTTCAACACTTCGGTTTCTACATTCATGGTTTGCGTGAATAAGTTGCAAGAGTTAGGTTGCAACAAAAAAGCCATCTTGAGCGATTTATTGGTGATACTTTCGCCTTATGCGCCACACATTACCGAGGAACTTTGGCAGCAACTAGGTCATTCGGAAAGCATCACCAAAGCGACTTTCCCTGTCTTCAATGCACAACACTTGACAGAAGACGCTTTCGAATACCCGATTTCGATCAACGGAAAAGTACGTGCCAAAATCACTTTCAGCATGGACACCTCACCAGCCGACATCGAAAAAGAGGTCTTGGCTTCCGCAGAAGTGATGAAATGGACAGAAGGCGTAGCTCCGAAAAAGGTAATCGTGGTGCTGAAGAGGATTGTGAATGTGGTGATTTAATTGAGGTAGTAGGTGTTGGGTTTTAGGGATTGGTTCTGATCCCTAAAACTTTGAAAGTCATAGTTTTGGAATCACAGAAAGAAATCATTAACTATAATACAAGTTTCGAACTTCTAAAAACAATAGTATGTACACAACTTATCATTTAACATCGGCACAAGACGTAAGTACGGATATTTTGGAAGCTATCAAACTTACTTTCAAATCGAAACCCATCACTATTATTGTGGAAGAAGATCAAGTTGATGATTTTGAACTGACCGCTCAAATGAAATCTGTGCTGGATGAGCGACTTCTTGAAGATGAGAAACACTATTTAACAGCAGAAGAGTCTATAAACCAGCTGAATAAAAAATATGGGTTTTAGAATCATTGTTTCACCTCGAGCTCTAAAAGAAATTGAGAATGCAATTGATTATTATGCTCTTTACAGTGTCGATGTACAATTCCTTGTCAATAAGTCCATTCCATAGAATAAGGTACAAAAACGTTCGGGCGTTGAAAATCAACAAATTCCCCTATTCACTTTACTATATCATCAACGAAGAAAAAATAACGGTGAAAGTTCTCTCTTGCTTTCACAATAAACGAAATCCTGCGAGAAGAGCGAATTTTTGATAATCTTCCAAACAGAAAGCCCTTTAAAAAGCGAGAGTCTCAGAAATTTCCGAGGCTCTCGCTTTTTATTTCACCTCGCACCTTATTTATTGTCAATCCCGAAATATTTGCCAATTTTTGTAGCTTGTGAAGACCTATTCTTTTTCAAATGCCTGAATCAATAAAAGTCTATGCCCCAGCCACAGTTGCCAATGTCACATGTGGTTTCGATGTGTTGGGTTTTGCGGTAAATAATCCTGGTGATGAAGTCGAGCTGAAACTGACCGAAAAACCTGGTGTAGTCATCAAGAAAATCACGGGCGACAATGGCCGTCTTTCGCTTGATCCGATGAAAAATACTGCAGGCATTTCGATTTATCGTTTTCTCAACCATTTTGGCATCGAAAAAGGAGTAGAAATTACGCTTCATAAAAAAATGCCGCTCGGTAGCGGATTGGGTTCTAGTGCGGCTAGTACTGTGGCCGGAGTGTACGCTATCAGCAAATTATTAGGCAGAAACGATTCGGCTTTAGATTTATTGCCTTTTGCGATGGAAGGTGAATTTATTGCCTGCGGAAGCGCACATGCCGACAATGTGGCACCTGCACTTTTTGGGGGGTTTGTATTAGTCCGAAGTTATGAACCATTGGACGTTGTTAAAATCCCAACTCCAGCCGATTTGTTTGCTACGATTATACATCCACAAATAGAGGTAGAAACCAAAGATGCAAGAAATATTCTTCCTCGACTAATCCCGATGAAAGACGCAATCAAACAATGGGGCAACGTAGGCGGATTGATCGCAGGTCTGATGCTCAATGATTATCCTCTCATCGGACGGTCACTTCAAGACGTGATCGTAGAACCTAAAAGAGCCATTTTATTACCTGGTTTTTACGAAGCCAAACACGAAGCCATGGAAGCTGGTGCATTAGGTGGAGGAATTTCAGGTTCTGGACCTTCAATTTTTCAACTAAGTACATCCGAGGAAACGGCTCACAAAGTGGGGAAAGCGATGGAAGCAGTCTATAAAGAACTTGGAATAGGCAGCGAAGTGTATGTTTCGAAAGTAAATACAGCTGGACCTGTCGTTTTAGGATAATTTCTCAAAACGAGTTATGGGAAAGTTGCCAAGTTTTATCGAAAAACGGCTGATAGGTAAAATCTGGCAACAACCGTTTTATGAAAACCTACATCGGATAAGTCTGCGTGGCATGAATTACATGCAATCACAGTCGATAGAAGTCTCTGGAGAAAGGTTTGCCATGCAATACGCCAACTCAAAACGAAAAGGCAAAGTGGTTCTTTTCGATGTTGGGGCAAATGTGGGCGATTATTCCGAAGTGCTTTCCAGAGAGTTCAAACATGACTTCAAGATTCATGCTTTCGAACCTTCAAAAAAATTATTCCAGAGCCTGCAAACAAAATTTCGAACCGATCCCAATATCGCTATTCACGGAATTGGATTTAGTGACGCCAATAAAATCTTAACGCTTTATAATGCAGGCGATTTATACGGAACAGTGTATCCAACTCACCAAAACGAGACACAATCAGAAAATATAGAACTAGAAACAATTGATGGTTTTTGTATAAAAAATGAAATAGATTCAATATATTATTTGAAAATTGACGTAGAAGGAGCGGAAATGGATGTTTTGAAAGGCGCAAAACAAATGATTGATTCCAATGCGATTCAGTTTATTCAATTTGAGTTTGGCCCCAAATGCTTTAGAAGCAAAAATTTCTCTCAAAGATTTTTTTTAAATATTGGGCAACTATCAAATTTACAGAATCTTAAAAGACGGACTTCGACTTTTACCTCTGTATCATGAAACGCTAGAAATTCCTTTGACAAGCAATTTTTTGGCCGAAAAAAAATGATTGATACCAATTATATTAGCCTTGTTTAACCTACGAATCTCATTCATGTTCCAAACTATGGATTATTTAATCAATCCATAATAGTATAATAGGAAGTTTATTTCTTATTCCACAAAAAACCAAAACCACTTCCTACCATTCCGCCCAGAATATGGGCAAAATGTGAAATATTGTCGGTTTTGAAGCTGGCTAATACTTCTTGTCCGATGAATAAAACAAAGACCAAAATGAATGTGAGCGGAATTTCACCTTGTTTAAAGGAGGTAAATGAAGCCAGAAATATGAACAAAAACACCACGCCACTTGCACCCAAAAGTCCAGTACTGAAAAACAGGACATTTAATACGGAGGTAATAAAAGCCGTAATCAGCATCACGATTAATAACGTTTCACTGCCATATTTTTCTTCTAAAATAGGCCCTACCAAAAGAATGAGCGTAAAATTTCCCATCAAGTGATTCAAATCTTGATGGCCTAATATGTGGCTGAAAAGCCTAAAATAATCGACTGGATTGGCAAAATTGAATGTCGGATGAATGACAAACCAATCTAAAAATAAGGGAGCAATTTGATGGGTAAAAACAAAAACAAAGACAGATAAAAAAGTAAATGTCAAAACCACAGGGGCGTTGTAGGAAAGACGCATCGATTTTTAGTTTTAAATAACGTTTAATGTTCAAGGTCGCAACTTTGAACATTAAACGTTACTTTTTGAATCAAAAAATTATTTCTTGATCAATCTTTCAGTCAAAACAACTCCGTTTTGGTTCGAAAGATATACAAAATACATACCAGCATTCAGGTTTTCAGCATTCAACGAAAACTGATTTGCGCCTGTTGTTACGTTTACGTTTTCCGAATACACTGCATTTCCAGTAGCATTCATCACTTGCAACGCACCTGCAAACGCATTTTCCGAATTGAAACTCAAAACAGTTTTGTCTATAGCAGGATTGGGCATCATAGAAACCGATTGTTTAGAGATTGACGATTGTTTTTCGACACCTGTTGCTGTGGCAGTAAATGCGCCAGTCATACCACCATGGAAAGTACATTCATAAGAATAAGCACCCGCTATTTTCACCACATAATCAAATGTTGAAGCACTGCTAGAAGTCATTGGAGCAGCCCATGGTGCAGCACCGTCTGGCATACTGACTGATGTAGTGTTATGAGAGCCTGCAACATATTTAAAGCGAACGGTATCTCCTACAGATACTTGCATGCTAGATGGAGCAAACTGCAGTGTGCGTTCGAAGCCCACATCCACAGTGTGAATAGTAGCTTGCGCTGACATTGCCAAGCCTAGAAAAAGAGTAGTAATGATTGTTTTCATATTATATAGGGTTTTAGTTTAGGTAAATGTAGAGAGAAGATTTTACAATTCAGAGAGAGTTTGTTCTAATGCCAGAAATTATTTGCTACCCATATACTCTTGAATATTTCTGCAGGTAATTTCCATCAGAGTTTGGCGCGCTTCTTCACTTCCCCAAGCAATATGTGGCGTCAGGATCAAATTCTTTTTCTTCGAAACTTGAAGTAGCGGATTGTAGGCCAAAATAGGCTCAACTGCAAACACATCTACGGCTGCGCCAGCAATTTCATCCTTTTCAATAGACTGAGCTAGAGCCGTTTCGTTCACGATTCCTCCACGTGCCACATTGATTAGGATAGCCGTTCGTTTGCAAAGTTCTAATTCTTCTATTCCTATCAGATTTCTAGAAAACTCATTCAATGGGGTATGAATACTGATAATATCCGAAGTAATCAGCAATTTGGATAAGGCCAAATGCGGATAGCCCGCGTCCAGATTTCGGCCACTTGGCGAATGGTACACTACTTTACCACCGAAAGCTTCCACAATTTTGGCTACTTGTTTGCCAATATTGCCTAGACCAATTATGCCCCAAGTTTTGCCATTTATTTCAGAAAATGAAGGATTTAGATGCGTAAAAAAAGGATGTCCACTGTATTTTTTCTGAACAAATAACTGATAACTAGGAAGTTGTATGAGCAATTGCAACGCCATAGCCAAGGTGGTTTGGGCCACGCTGTGGGTCGAATAACTTGAAGCATTTTTTACCACTATTCCTCTTTGGGTGGCAGCCTCGAGGTCAATATTGTTCATGCCTGTAGCCGTTACACAGATCATTTTCAGGCGATTACATTGTGCAAATGTATCGTCTTTCAGCACTACTTTATTGGTAATTACAATTTCGGCATCGCATATCCGAGCGACTATTTCGGCATCCGAAGTATAGTCGTAAAGAACCAGATCGCCCAAAGAAGACAACATCTGACTGACGTTTGGCGAATCGTAAAAAGTGCCAGCATCAAGAAATACTATTTTCATTTTTGATAAAAAAATACGTTGAGACTAGTGAAAACTACTATTTATTTGTACAAATGTACCATTTAAATCAAAACTACATTTTAGTTCTTTCCACATCTGGACTTATGATGTTAAATTTACGATCCATTTCGCTGCAAATTTGTTTTTTCTCCTTTTCATTATCAATTGTATAGTGGCCGTACTCAGTTTCGGCATTTTCTGGGCAGCGAGCATTTCGCCCGAGAAATACTGGATCGTGGGTTTTATTTCCTACATGGTACCTTTTGCGCTTGGACTCAACCTTATTTTTATGCTTTTCTGGCTCGCGTTTGGCAAATGGAAAGCCATTTTGTCGGCTTTGGTGCTGGTTTCGGGAGCTAGTTTTGTCAAAAGCACCATTACCATAGGTGGCGGAGGCGAATATGCGATCAAATCGGAAGGCGATTTTGATGTGATGAATTACAATGTCAGAGTATTCAATGCTTATGCTTCCTGGAAAGACAAAAAAGCACATACAGGCGAAAAAATCATTCATTGGATCGAATCAGGGCCAAATCCGGATGTGGTTTGTTTTCAGGAATTTTATCAGAACAAACGATCCGATTATTTGAATGTGGTGGCTCAGATGCGCCAAGCGGGCTATCCTTATTATTACCTGAACGATGTAAAACGGGATGATGCTGGCGGCCTTTTTGGGATGGCCACTTTTTCAAAATTCAAAATCGAAAAGAAAGGCGAAATCGAATTCAGAAAAGGAAGCAACAACATGGCGATCTATATCGACATTCATCAGAAAGGCGAAACGATTCGGATTTTCAATATTCACCTCGAATCGATGAGTATTGACGAAAAAAAAGTACTCGAAATAGAAGAATCTGATAAAGAAGGCACGTTCACCAAACTAAAAAATGGCTTCAAAAGACGAGCCGTTCAGATAGATAAAGTACTGAAAGCGGCCAAATCTTCACCCCATAAAGTCATTATTTGTGGCGATTGGAATGATTTGCCTTACGGATATTCGTACCGTGTGATGCGCAAATACTATGAAAATGCTTTTGAAGAAAGTGGAAGTGGACTTGGATTTACCTACAACGGTCGAATGCCTTTCTTGCGGATCGACAATCAGTTTTACAATAAAACCATTCGCCTAAAGAAATTCGAGATCTTTCGGAACATGAAATCTTCCGACCATTTCCCAATCATGGCCAGGTACAATCTTGACTGAGCATCGAAAAATCATCCTTTGGGAGAACCAGCCCAAAGTTCAAACCATGGCTTTCACGTAAACACTTAAAATGAATACATTTCTATACGGAATAGATTTTGGGACAACCAACTCTGCATTGTCCATCTATGACGAACAAAAACGCGAGGTAATCGCCACCATCTCAGTTCCATCTATTCTCTATTTTCCAGCCGACCACAAACCTACCGACCCCATCGCTTTTTATGTAGGCAACGAGGCCATCTCGCAATACATTCAGGAAGGCATGAAAGGGCGTTTCATGAAATCAATCAAAAAAGTGTTGCCCAATAGTAGCTTTATCGATACTCGAATTCATAGTACACTTTACACCGCTTCGGATCTTGTGACTTTGATTTTGAAGGACTTGAAAGCCAAAGCAGACGCGATCACAGGCTGCGATTGCACCAAAGCGATCATGGGTCGCCCAGTGTTTTTTGATGACGACAATACACTAAAAGACGAATTGGCACAAAAACGATTGTTAAAAGCCGCTAACAATGCAGGTTTTACAGAAGTCCGTTTTCAATATGAACCAATCGGGGCTGCATTTGCCTACGAAAAAACGATTGCTAAAAAGGAAAAAGTACTAGTGGCCGACCTTGGGGGTGGTACCACTGATTTTACCTTTATCGAACTCGATCCCGCCAAATCGGGAGAAAAGGACAGAAGAAAAGACATCATCGCAACGGGCGGGATCTATATCGGAGGCGACAGTTTCGATTCGGCTTTTATGTGGGCACGCGGCACGCCTTATTTCGGAAAAGGCCTCATGTACGAATCGATGCCAGGTAAAATGGTCGATTTACCGCTTGTGTTCTTTACCAATATTTGTACGTGGGAAAAGATGAATTTCTTTAATGGTTTGAAGGCACAAACAGATCTAAGGAAATATTATACCTACACCAAGCAAAACGAGAAACTAAAAAACCTCATTACGCTTACCGAAAACAATCTGGGTTATTCGATTTTTCAATCCATCGAAAAAACCAAAATCAATCTCTCAAACAGTTCGAGCACTCCGTTTGTCTATTCCAAATTTGATATCGATATCAACGAAAACATTTCTCTGGAGGCTTACAATTCGATCATCGACAAAGACCTGAAAAAAATTAGTAAGTATTTGGAGAAATTTCTGGAAACAAACCAAATAAATCCAGACGAAATAGACAGTTTGTTCCTCACAGGTGGCACATCTTTGGTGTCAGCCATTCAAGAATTGTTCAAAACACGCTTTCCACACGTAGCCATCAAGTCGGACGACAATTTTATTAGTGTCGCCAAAGGCTTGGCATATTGTGGCTATTTATTTGATTAACAAGTAGATGCAAATACTAATGAACTAATATTCAATTTTATAATAAATATT
Organism: Cytophagales bacterium; assembly: GCA_043769845.1. Lineage (GTDB taxonomy): Bacteria > Bacteroidota > Bacteroidia > Cytophagales > UBA9547 > UBA9547. Next base: position 1,759 of record JAYVIX010000278.1, on the reverse strand, counting down.
TTTAATAAAATTGAAAAAGATCAATGGCCGAAAGTTGCACGAAATAAAAAAATAGCTACTTTTGCATCCCGACAAAGAGAGCTGGCAGAGTGGTCGAACGCGGCGGTCTTGAAAACCGTTGACTGTCAAAGGTCCGGGGGTTCGAATCCCTCGCTCTCTACATTTATGATATTTGCGGAAATATCAAGAACATTAAAACCCCTTAGAATCGCTTTAAACAGCATTTAAGGGGTTTTTTTATTGCCTTGATCTTCCAGATATTTCAAAATGTGGGACTTGAAAAATAAATTTTTTAAATCTTAAAACTTCGAGCCTCTTTTTTGATAAAATAGCAGCTACTATCCAATAGCTACTAATCAAAATGGCAAGTGTAAGATTTGTAAAAAAGAGCGAAAAGAGTTGTATCTACCTTAGAGCAACACAAGGCAAGACAATAGAACAAACTATTTCAACAAATTTAGATATACCTTTTAAAGATTGGGACTAAGAAAGGACAACCAAAAAGTAATTTAAAAGATGTTGCATACGAACACGCAAACAAGATCAGACAAGAACTAAATAGGATTCAAACCAGTATCGAAAACTTTTTGAATCTAAATTCTGAACTAGATAAGGACTAGTTAAAGAACATTGTTACACCACCACAAGTAGCACCAGTGTTTAATATTAATGAGGTTGATATAAAAGACAGATTTGACAAAAGAACTTAAAACAGGAAGTATAAAACATGCAATAACTGTATCAGGCATGTTTCAAAGATTTTCACAAAATGGATTATTGTTAAAAGACATGAAAAAAAATTATTTCAAAATTTATTGATTGAATGAACAATAAATGATACATTCACAATCACATTAGCAGAACACTGAAAGCAGCTAAAACTTATTTAAACCATACAAATCTAAATTTTAACTATACAGTTCACAATTCGATCTCAAAACTTCAAGTGAAATTTGTAAAAGTTGATATTGTTACATTAAATATAAAGTAAATATAAATAATTTAAAATACAATAATGCCAAAAGATTATTTAGAAGACGCTAAAAAATGGCTATTGATTAGTTGTGCATCAGGTCAAATGTGGTGTTAGGGCAATTTAGTACCATAAATCCTACAAATACAACCAGCAGTGGAATCGGAACGTCAACTACCTCCGCCAAACTCCAAGTAACTCATTGATTTTTAGTGCAGCTAATTTTGTAATGAGCTCTTCGTAAATACCTTGATTCATGCCAAAAAATAGTTCAGTAATTCGGTTTAAATATACTTGCCTAATCTAGAATGCACTTGTTTTAAATTGAAATTTACTTATTTGTTTTATTTTTCAATAGAATTGGCAAAACTATTCACACAAAAAACCTATCTTTCACTATCTCGTACAAGAACAAAAACTAAAATCTGATGAAAAAACTATTTTTTGCCACAAGTATCGCTCTTACAGCTAGTTTGAGTTGTTTTGCTCAAAAATTTGAAGCCAAAAAGGAAAGCATTAAAACCCGAAATGTCAATCAACTTTTTGTCAATTTCACAGAATCGACTGATGATGCACTTTGGAAACTGACCACCGTAGAATTCACTCTCAAGAACCTAAGCAAGTTTACCAAAGACACTGTTTTGGTTTTTAAATACAAAGTGGTGCGCAAAGAACCGAGCGATAAAATCAAGAAAGGTGAAATAAACACCGCGCCCAAAGAAGGCAAAAACCTGGAATTTTACTTGGCCAGCTCGACTCTTGGCGATGATTATGAAGAGGCCATCA
>JAYVIX010000277.1:0-14584 GCA_043769845.1 Cytophagales bacterium | reverse complement strand
GTTGAATGCACCAAACATATTGCCATGGTCGGTGATGGCTACAGCAGGCATATTGTCGGCAGCCGCTTTTTTCATCATCCCTTCGATGCTAGCAGCACCGTCTAACAATGAAAACTGAGTATGGCAGTGGAGGTGGGAGAATTGCATTATGATTTTCGAGAAAATTCAACTGCAAGTTAGGAAAAAACTGATGACCTGATATTTACATAAATGTATTCTGCTTTCTCTAATTATCCCATTCCAATATTAAAACTACCATTCATCACCAATTTAGCATCAGTTGAGGCATCAGAACCTGGCATTTGTAGACCCTTCATTTTGGCAGTTTGACCTTTGCTCAAAAGATCGAAAATGTGTTTATCGTTGAGCGTTTTACCGAGAATTTCGAAGGGAATCTTGAAACCGCATTCTTTAAAATTAGCACAGCCGTAAGCCGTTTTTCCTTTTTTCAAAAGGGCAGTTTTGCATTTGGGACAATGCATTTCTTCGATAATTATTTCCTGCTTTGGCTTTGGTTCTTTCTTCGGCTTTTCGACTTTGACTTCCTCGACCACTGGTTCTGGCGCAATGCTGATGGCTTTGTAGACATTGTTCGACTTCACTTCCTTGGTCAATTCGATTACCATTTGGATCAATTCCTGCTTGAACGTTTCCATTTCGTACTCGCCTTTTTCGATCATTCGAAGCTTGCGTTCCCAGTTTCCCGTTAGCTCTGGGCTTTTTAATAGCTCGTTTTGTATCGTATCTATCAGATCCATACCCGTTTGGGTAGCGAGGATATTTTTCTTTTTTCGCTCGATATAGTTGCGTTTGAAAAGCGTCTCGATGATGTTGGCTCGGGTTGAAGGCCTTCCTATTCCGTTGTCTTTCAGCATCTCGCGCAACTCCTCATCGTCCACCTGTTTTCCAGCCGTCTCCATGGCCCTTAGTAAAGTGGCTTCGGTAAAAGCCTTCGGAGCGGAGGTTTTGCCATGGTGAATGCGAGGCTCGTGCGGGCCACTTTCGCCCACTTCAAACAAAGGCATTATTTTCTCCTCGTCTTCCTCTTTTTCTTTATCGACCTGTTTGTCGTTGATATAAACCACCTTCCAACCCAATTCGAGTATTTGCTTGCCCGTTGCCTTGAATTCGACTTGACCTACTGTACCCAAAACGGTAGTATTGGCCACTTTACATTCAGGATAAAAAACAGAGATAAAACGCTTGGCGACCAAATCGTACACGCGCTTTTCGTCCTGACTTAGCCCTGTCGGCAATACATCAGTCGGGATGATGGCGTGGTGATCGGTCACTTTTTTGTCGTCAAAAACAGCTTTTGATTTTGGAATCGGCTGCGCCAAAATAGGAGCAGTAAAGGCGGCATAGTAGGTCATACTTTTCAGAACGCCTTCCATTTTTGGATACAAATCTTCCGAAAGATAGGTGGTGTCTACGCGCGGATATGTTGTGAATTTTTTCTCATATAAATTTTGAATAAATTTCAAGGTGTCTTCGGCCGAAAAGCCGTATTTCTTGTTGGCCTCCACTTGCAAAGCCGTCAAGTCGAACAATCTTGGATTGCCCTCCTTACCGTCCTTTTTCTCAAAAGAGGTGACCACAAAAGGATGTTGTTCCAGATAAACTAAGCCCTTTTGCGCTTTATCCAAGTTTTTAATTCGGTCGATGGTCGAAGTAAATTCGGTCTCGCGGTAAATCGTTTTCAATTCCCAATATTCTTCAGACACAAAGGCATTGATTTCCTTTTGGCGCTGCACGATCATGGCCAAAGTAGGCGTTTGCACTCGACCAATGGAAAGTACTACCTTTCCTTGCCCAAATTTTTTGGTAAAAAGCCGTGTGGCGTTCATGCCCAAAAGCCAGTCGCCAATGGCACGTGCGCTGCCAGCGGCATACAGGTTGTTGTATTTATCACCCTCTTTCAAGCTGTTGAAACCTTCGCGGATCGCCTGTTCGGTCAGTGAAGAAATCCACAATCGTTTGACGGGTGCTTTGCAATTGGCTTTGAGCAACACCCAGCGTTGAATTAGTTCACCTTCTTGGCCAGCATCCCCGCAATTGATCACCTGTTCGGCCTGCGATACTAAATGTTCGATGGTTTTAAACTGCTTTGCCACTCCCCCATTTTCAATCAGTTTGATGCCAAACTTGGGTGGAATCATAGGCAATTCTTCCAGCCGCCACGACTTCCAATGCGGAAAATAATCGTGAGGTTCTTTGAGGGTACAAAAATGCCCAAACGTCCATGTGACCTGATAGCCATTGCCTTCATAATACCCGTCTTTGCGATCTTTTGCACCCAATACTAGGGCAATGTCTTTCGCTACGCTGGGTTTTTCGGCTATGCACACTATCATTCAGAAAAATCGAAAACGAGTGTTTAGAATAACTCGGGTTTCAAATTTAGTATTAATTCGGGTTCTTGGATAGAAAAAACTAATACCCATCGTCAATGACCCATACAACTACAAAACCAATCGGCATCTGGCACAATGAAAAAAAACACTCATAACCGCATTTTTGCAAAAAGCCACAATTTTTCAGAATAAACAGTTATGATTTCGTTGGCTAAGTGTATTGAACTTATAAAACCAACCACTTTTGTAATTTTAAAATAAAGCAATGAAACGAAGCAAAACCCTTCTTTTACCATTTGCGTTTTTCATGATGGTTGCTCATTTTAGTTTTGGGCAATACCAAATGGAAAAACTGAACCGTGGCGTAGTGGCCGTGCGCACGGGAGCTAACAATTTTGTCAGCTGGCGTTTCCTTGGAAATGAGGACGACAACGTGACTTTTAACCTATACCGTGGCACTACGAAAGTAAATGCAACTCCGCTCAACGTCACCAATTACACAGACAATGGAGCTGCTGTCAACTCGACTTATGCCGTTAGAGCGATTATAAACGGAACTGAACAGCCTCTTTCTGAAACCGCATCGGTTTGGGGGCAACAATATCTGACCGTTCCTTTGCAGATTCCTACAGGAGGTACAACTCCTGATGGCGTGGCCTACACTTATTCGGCAAGCGATTGCAGTATTGGCGATGTGGACGGTGATGGTGCATACGAGATTTTTGTAAAGTGGGAGCCATCTAATGCAAAAGACAACTCCCAGTCGGGTTATACGGGCAACGTATATATTGATTGCTACAAACTGAACGGAACAAGATTGTGGGGTATTGATTTGGGTAGAAACATTCGTGCAGGTGCGCATTATACCCAGTTTATGGTCTACGATTTTGATGGAGACGGAAAGGCCGAAATGGCATGTAAAACCTCTGACGCCACCAAAGATGCCGCAGGAACAGTGATCGGAAATGCAAATGCAGACTACAGAAGTTCAGCAGGTTATGTGTTGACAGGTGCCGAATACCTGACTATGTTCAATGGTCAGACGGGTAAAATCATGCAGACAATTAATTATGTACCATTAAGAGGTACAGTAAGTTCTTGGGGGGATGGATATGGAAACCGTGTAGACCGTTTCTTAGCTGGTGTAGCGTATTTGGATGGTAAAAAACCGTCTTTGATTTCTTGTCGTGGGTATTACACAAGAGCGGTAGTTGTGGCTTGGGATTGGGTAAATGGAGCTTTCGTTAGAAGATGGACGTTTGATTCCAATGTTTCGGGTACGCAATATACTGGTCAAGGAGACCACTCATTAAGTATCGGAGATGTAGATGATGACGGAAAACAAGAAGTAATTTATGGTGCTTTTGTGATTGACGACAACGGTGTACCTCTTTACAACACTACATTCGGACATGACGATGCACTGCATGTTTCTGATTTTGACCCAACCAACCCTGGTTTGGAGATTTTTAATATTCAAGAGCGAGACGATGACGATGACTGTTATTTGTACAGTGCTTTGCAAAAAAGAGTGATCTGGAAAAAAGGAGCAACTGGTGGCGAAGGCCCAGGAAGAGGAGCAGCTGGAAATATCTCTGAAAGTTCGGCCGGTGCTGAATTTTGGGTAGCAGGCGGACAAGGTTTAACTGGAGCGCCATGGAGTCCTACCGGAACTTCAACTGGTTTGACAGGTGCAGCTTCTTGTAACTTTTTGATTTGGTGGGATGGTGACTTAGCTCGCGAACTACAAAATGGTACAGTGATCGACAAACATGGAACTGGTAGATTACTAACAGGTAGTGGTGTATCTTCTAATAATGGCTCAAAATCAACTCCAAACCTAAGTGGTGATATTTTGGGCGACTGGCGAGAAGAACTGATTCTGAGAACTTCGGACAATACCGCTTTAAGAATTTACACGACCATCAACCCGACTACCCATAAAATTAGAACTCTTGTACACGATGCTATGTACCGTGTGGCATTGGCTTGGCAGAATACCGCCTACAACCAACCACCTCACCCAAGTTTTTATTTAGGGACAGGAGTAGCATTGCCAAAAAAACCAAACATTACCATCATTGGTGGTTCTGATATCAATGTAGCACCAACTACTTCTATCACATCGCCAGCTAACAATGCTACATCTAATACAGCACCAACAAGCATCACGATCAACGCCAATGCGGCCGATTCGGATGGAAATGTGGCAAAAGTTGATTTCTACAACGGTACTACTTTGCTTGGGTCTGATGATGCAACTCCATACACTTTCACATGGACAAATGTAGCCGTGGGAACTTACACTCTTACCACTAAAGCGACAGATAACGATGGTGCCGTGGGTACTTCAGCAGCTATTACGGTTACGGTTACTTCGCCCAATACTGCTCCTACAGTTAATATCACATCACCAGCAAACAATGCTACTGTAAATGGAACTCCTGCCATTATTTCTATCACAGCCAATGCAGCTGATGCGAATGGTACTGTTTCAAAAGTTGAATTCTTCAATGGAACCACTTTGTTGTTTTCAGATGCAATTGGCCCGTATGAATATTCTTGGACCGGTGTTGAAGCTGGAACATACACCATCACTGCTGTCGCGACCGACAATGGAGGCGCTAGCACTACTTCAGCTCCAGTGGTTATCACGGTTTCTGCTCTTCCTACTGATTGTAACGGAGTGTCTGGCGGAAGCGCAACCAACGACCAATGCGGACGTTGTGTAGGCGGAAGTACAGGCAAAACAGCTTGCTCGACATTTGCAGAAGCAGAAACTAGCGCATGTGTGTTTGACGGAATCTTGGAAGCTACTAACGAAGGTTTTTATGCGGAAGGCTATATCAATGTACCAAATGCGATAGGTTCGGCTATAACGTTTGTTATCAATGCAAATAATGCTGGCACGGCCACCTTGAGTTTCCGATATGCCAATGGTACTGCCGCTGATAGGCCTGGTCAAATTTCGGTAAACGGCACAGCTGTGCCAGGAACGGTTAGTTTCCCAAATTCAGGAACTTGGATTGAATGGGATGTGACTGACGCCAGTGTTCTATTGAATGCTGGTAGCAACATCGTAATTTTATCTGCCACAACCGCAACTGGCTTGGCTAATATCGACCAAATAGGTTTGGTCAATGCAGGTCTTAGTTTAGGAAATTGTGGGATAGTAACTGGAATGGAAGAAGGCGAAACATCAACCGAAATTCTTCTATTCCCAAATCCTTCGATCAATCAGTTCAACCTTCAGTTGCCCGAAAAATCGGATGTGAAAGTGATGAACGTCCAAGGAGTTGCGATGGAATCTGCGAAAGACATTCGTGGTCTACAATTTGGCGAAGAATATGCCGCTGGCGTTTACTTTGTACAAGTAACCACAAATGGAACTACCGAAGTGATTCGCGTGGTCAAAAAATAATAAACAGCAGCTCAAATACATTTTCAAAAGCGGTCATGTGCAAGCGCACAAGACCGCTTTTTTGTTTTTTAAAATAGGAAGTCTAATTTCCTTTAAAGCCTAGTTTTTCAGACTAAGGAATCTAACTTCGCATTAGATTTTACGAATTATTTAAAAATGAGAATTATTTCATGTATTTTATTTTCTTTCGCAGTTTTATTTTCTTCTTGTTCTGAAAACAAAACACCCGAAGGTTTGCTTTCCCCCGAAAAAATGTCCTTCATTCTGAAAGATTTACACATGGCGGAAGCCTACGTCAATTCCAATTTTCAGTACAATGATTCTTCCAAATATTTATACAAAAAGCTAGAAGATTCGATCCTGAATGTACATGGCACTCAGTCCGTTGCATTCGATTCGAGTATGGCCTATTACCAACGCAATATCGAAATGCTCGACAAGATTTATGAAGTCACAATTGATAGCCTTGGAATGAAGGAAGGTATTGAAAGTAAATAAATAGTTTGTTCATATTACTTTACGCAATTCTCTGACGAAATTAATGTGATTATTTACATGTTATTTTGTCCTATTTTTTCGCTTTGGCATTTCGTCTTTTTTGCGTTTTGCTCGTATGTAAAGCAAACGCAATTTTTATGGATACGCATCCTTTGCAAGCTCTTCTTGACGAACTGAATCTGAAACTTGCACTCGTTCACGCTGGTGGGGGCAAGAAAAAAATCGAACAACAACACGAACAAGGTAAACTTACTGCTCGCGAACGAATCAAGTCGTTACTAGACAAAGGAAGTCCTTTTGTTGAAATTGGAGCTTTGGCGGCTGACGAATTGTACGAAGAATATGGTGGCTGTCCTTCGGCTGGCGTGGTGGTGGTGCAAGGATATATTCACGGTCGAATGTGTGTTGTGGTGGCCAACGATGCCACAGTAAAAGCAGGCGCTTGGTTTCCGATGACGGCCAAAAAGAACTTGCGTGCACAAGAAATAGCAATGGAAAATCGTTTGCCAATTATTTATTTGGTAGACAGTGCAGGAATTTTTCTTCCTCTACAAAACGAGGTTTTTGCTGATAAAGAACACTTTGGGCGCATTTTTAGAAACAATGCCCACATGTCGTCTCAAGGAATTTTGCAAATAGCAGCCATTATGGGGAGTTGTGTGGCTGGTGGCGCTTATCTTCCGATCATGTCAGACGAGGCGATGATAGTCGAAAAAACAGGTTCAGTTTTTCTTGCTGGCTCGTATTTGGTCAAAGCAGCCATTGGCGAAGATATTGATAATGAAACACTTGGTGGCGCGCACACACATTGCGACATTTCGGGAGTAACCGATTACAAATTCCCAGACGACAGAACGTGCCTCGAAGCAATTCGGAAAATCATTGAGAAAACGGGACACAACCCTAAAGCTGGTTATGATCGAATTGCGCCCCTTTTATCAGCTAAAAAACCAGAAGAAATTTACACCATTCTACCAACCGACCGTGTGAAACCGTACGACATGCGTGAAATCATCGCTCGATTGGTCGACAATTCGGAGTTTGACGAATACAAAGAAACCTATGGTCAATCGATCCTATGTGGATTGGCCAGAATAGACGGTTGGGCGGTTGGGATTGTGGCTAATCAACGCAAAATCGTAAAAAGCGGAAAGGGCGAAATGCAAATGGGTGGCGTGATCTACTCCGACTCGGCCGACAAAGCGACTCGTTTTATCATGAATTGCAACCAGAAAAAAATTCCATTACTTTTTCTGCACGATGTTACAGGATTCATGGTTGGGAGTAGATCAGAACAAGGCGGAATCATCAAAGACGGTGCCAAAATGGTGAATGTGGTGGGTAATTCGGTAGTTCCTAAATTCACGATCGTGATCGGAAATTCTTATGGCGCAGGCAATTACGCCATGTGTGGCAAAGCCTATGACCCACGTTTGATGCTTGCTTGGCCAACAGCGCGCATTGGCGTGATGAGCGGAAACGCAGCCGCACAAACACTTTTGCAAATAAAAGTAGGTTCGCTGAAAGCCAAAGGAAAAGAAGTAACAAAGGCAGAAGAAGAAGCTCTGAAAAAAGAGATTTTAGATAAATATGAAAAAGAACTCTCGCCTTATTATGCCGCGTCTCGCCTTTGGGTCGATGCGATTATTGATCCTTTAGAAACCCGAAAATGGATCAGTTTGGGAATAGAAGCGGCCGACCATGCGCCCCAAACCGAACGTTTCAATCCAGGTGTACTTCAAGTTTAAAATATTAACAATGCGTTTACTTTTTGCACTTTCTATCTTGCTTTTGACAATCGTTTCAAAAGCTCAAGAAACCAAAAATGAATACTACGAAAATGGTGTTCTAAAATCGGCTGGACTTTTGCAAAACGACAAAAAACAAGGGCTATGGAAATTCTATTATCCTGAAGGTCAGCTCAATGCAGAAGTCTATTATAAAGACGATTTGCCAGATAGCCTATCTGTTTATTTCACCAAAACTGGCAAAAAAGAAAGCCTAGAAACATGGAAAAACGGAACACTTCATGGCCTGTACCAAGTCTTCTACGAAAATGGCCAAATTATGTCGGAAGGTTACTACGAAGCTGGTGTTCAGGAAGGCGAATGGAAAATGCACCATCGAAATGGTCATCCACACAAATTGGGGCATCACCGTCTGGGACTGATGGAGGGCGTCTGGAAAATTTGGGATGTAAGCGGAACACTGCTAGAAGAAACCACCATGAAAGACGGAATTCAAGAAGGCCTCGCCAAATTCTATTTTCCCAATGGCAAACTACAATACGAAGGCAATTATCACCGTAGCAAAATGAAAGGCGAATGGAAAACCTACGATGAAAAAGGCGAATTGTTAAAAACTAAGAATTATAAATAGTTCATGAAATATGAATGCTCGAAATTGTCACTGTATCTACGATTTCAAATTAGCCTTTTGGGAAAATATACAACCAAGCCAATCTTGAAAATCTAAAATTGAATGGCGAACAAATCAAAATCGCCACCACAATCGCAACCAAGTTGAATATGTCAAAAGCCTCTTTACCTGAAAATCGACAAGCCAAATACACAATAAACGCTTCGGCAAAAGCCATCGCATAGCTCACATACATGGCACCCCAATAAAAACCAGGGTCTTTTCTGAAATCAGAATGACAATACGGACATTGATCGTGCATTTTCAAACTCCCAAATGTGGCCAAGTTTTTACCATCGTACACCAATCCTTTTCCACAGTTGGGGCATCTATTCTGGAACATTTTGCTCACTAACATCATCATTGCATTTAGTAGTACAAAGGTCGAAAAGTAAACTTTGTTTTAGCATCACTACTGTAGCCATTAATAGGACAATTCAGACATTTTGCAGAAATTTATGAAATGGAAAAATTGCCAGTTTACGGAATTTCCGAGTTTGTAAACAAAACGGAGGAAAAAGCATTTTATGCCAATGTGTTGCCAATTCATTTGCACGACCATCAATTTGTAAACGAACACCACCGACACAGCACTTTTGTAGCGGTTTTATTCACACAAGGAACAGGTGAACATTTGATCGACTTCCATACTTATGAAGTAAAAAGAGGGAGTTTTTTTCTGCTAAATCCAGGTCAAGTCCATTGCTGGACGCTTTCTGAAGACGTAGATGGATTTGTATTTTTCATACTAAAGAATTCTACGAAAGTTTATTCCTGCATCATACTTTGAAAGATTTTTCATTTTTCAATCAGGAAGAAAGCAAACCTCTATTTGAACTAGACGAACAAACTGTCGAAAAATTACGCCCTTTATTCGAATCCTTAGTAATTGAATATCAAGATAATAAACCATTTAAAAACTTAAAAATAAACTCAACTATTCACTTGATTTATATCGAACTAAGTCGATTAACGGAAACACCAAACGCAAAAACAGCCAATCAGAACCACTATTTTAAACTAAAGAAATTTCAACAATTGGTGGAAGAGAACTACCTCTCGGAAAAACTACCCAGTTTTTATGCGGAGAAATTGGATCTCACGACTAGGCATTTGAGTAGAATTTGCAATGAAGCGTTGAATAAAACACCAACGGAAATCATCCAAGAACGCGTGCTATTAGAAGCCAAACGCCAACTGATTCACCATGACAAAAGCATTGCGCAAATCGCAGAAGAAATAGGGTTTGAAGATGTATCATATTTCATCCGATATTTCAAGCACAAAACGGACTTCACCCCAAAAGAATTTCAGAAAAATGTGAAAAGATTGAGTTAAAAATAGTGCGTCAAAATCATTTGACGCACTATTTTTATATGAAATATTAAGCATTATATGCCATTGAAAAATCTTTAGCAAAATCAGCAAACTTGGTTTCGCCAAATACAGTTGGTCGGTTTTTGTGATAATCCTCCATCATTTCGCCCGTGCGAATCGCTTTTCCAATAAAATTCATTCCCAGCCGAAATAGTTGCGCTAAAATACACATTTCCCAACTTGTCATAGACTACAAGCGTTCCTTTGGTCTGACTCGCAGGCACTTCCCATTTTTAGCCAATAAAAGGATTGTACTCGTATTTCGATTCGCACACTTTGGCTTTCACCACTATATTTTCTATCCTAGACGCACAATCGTTCGCATCAGAAACAACCAAATCGTAAACCCCTGAACTTAAACCACTAAGAGTAAATTCCTGCTTGTTTTTATCGAATATTTTGGTTGAATATGGCGCCTTCCCACCTCCAAAACTAGACACTACGATGCTTCCATTTGCTTCATTTTCGCAAGCAGCATTGGCAAACACATTCGCCCCTATTTTGACATTCGCACATGGTGCAAGCTTTTCTTCTTTTACAAAAAAGGTGTTTTCTTGCGTTTTTGTATCCTGTTTTTCAGACAAATGCTTCACCAATTCTACCGTTTGATAGTTGGTTTCTGCTTTTGGTCGTACTTCGATTGCAAGTTTAGTATCTACTTGAACCGATTTCTTTTCAGCTACAAAATCTTGTTTTTCTGTCTGTTCTATTATTTTATTTTCTGGCTTTTCAACTATTTGAGTTTCTATTTCTTTAATTTCAATGCGCCTCACTTCTGTTACTACCGTTTTATTTTCTTCCTTATTCTGAAAGAAATAAATCGAAGCTCCTGTCACAATAGCAAGGCTTGAAAACAACAAGGTATTTTTCCAAAATCCATTTCCCGATTTGGCATGTGCTTGAGCGGCAAGCTCTTTCACATCCAGCAAACGTCTTTCGGTGACCAACGAATTGGCCAATTTCGAAAGTGCCAATTGTTCTCGAAGATCCGAATTCTCGTTCAGCTCCTTTTCAAAAGCTAATTGCTCGGCTTCCGAAAAGTTTCCATTCAAGAAATCTTCTATTTTAATATATGAATTATTTTTCATTTTAATTTCCTCTTAAAATGTCTAGTAGTTTTGGGTTCTTCTCCATTTCTTCCATCAATTTCTGTTTGCAACGCTGGTGTTGCATTTTCACAGATGCCACCGATGGAAAGCTCATTCGCAGCACCCGCCTTCGCTCCTATTCCAAGGTTGCAAAATTCGATGGAGGTTTCGGTGGGGTATTTGGTGAAGTAGTTCTAGTTCGTTGTTCCTAGTTTATTCCGTACATTTGCCCCTCTTTTTATCAGCACAATGCAATTAGATTTCGAAAAACAAGGTGGTTTGATTCCTGCCATTATTCAGGACGCTACTACAAGGGTGATATTGATGCAGGGTTTCATGAACCAAGAAGCCTTGGACGTGACTAAAGAAACGGGCAAAGTCACATTTTTCAGCCGTACCAAAGGCCGATTGTGGACGAAAGGCGAAAGTTCAGGTCATTTTTTATTGGTGAAAGATATTCTGGTGGACTGCGATCAAGATTCACTTCTGATCAAAGCTGAACCAATTGGCCCAACTTGTCACACTGGTGCTGATACTTGTTTCAACGAATCGAACGAAGACTCGATTGCGTTTATTCGTGTCTTGGCCAAAACCATCAAAGACCGCAAAGGGCAATCGAGCGAAAGTTCGTACACCGCATCTTTGTTCAATAAAGGAATCAATAAAGTAGCTCAGAAAGTGGGCGAAGAAGCGGTAGAATTGGTGATTGAAGCCAAGGACGATAATAAAGACCTTTTTATGGGCGAAGCAGCTGACTTGCTTTATCATTACCTCGTGTTGCTAGAAGCGAAAGGTTATTCTCTGGCCGAAGTGGTAAAGGTCTTGGAGGGAAGGCATAAGAAATAGAAAAAAGGAAAGGCTTTTTTCATAAAAGCTTTTCCTTTTTTGTCACGGTTTCAAAAAATACCAAGCCAATTTATTGAGATCATACAAGCCAATCACTCCATTCGATTCGCAAAACAGTACTTGAGTAATATTTCGTCCTGTAGTATTGGGTGTGTAAGAATAATTTCCACCTACTACTTCATACACCTTGTAATATTTTTTGCTCAAAAGAGTCATTGTATCGGCATAAGTGCTGAAATAAGAGTAACTTCTTCCTGCCATAAAATTTTCAGCCTCCACAGGATTGGTAATTATCGTTGCCCAAAAATTAAAAAGCGTGAAATTATGCTGAGACCTTGACTGATCGCCAATGCTCTCTAAAGAAAAACTATAACTAAGATTGGTGGCTTTTATCGCAATCGAATTGTAAAAAAGGCTTTGTATTCTTTGAGAATCATCTAATGGATAAGATGTATTCTTGGTGGTTCTAATTGTCTTCGATTTAATCACAAACATGATCGAGTCTAAAGAAAATTCATTTACAAACACTAAGGGCTTTTGGATGTTTTTGTACGGAAAATGTGCCTCTAATTGAGCCGAATTGTCGGGAATCGCATAAAGTTCCTTTCTCTTTTTGCAAGAAACTACCAACACAATCGCGATCAGAAAAAAAAGCTGTTTCATACCATTAAAAATTATGCCCTATTGAAAAACTGCCATACAAGATCGAAAACGGCCCTGGTGCGCCACTGTTGATGATTTGATAAAGTTTCGTATTGTTTTCCCATGGGGTCGATTCCCAAAGTTCGGTCAATTCGAAAGTGTATTTGGTACGTACTGCTATGCCACCATCTGGCAAGGTTTCTGTTTCTGTTCTTGCTTTTTTGTAGCGATAATAATAGTACTGAATACCTGCACTTCCTTCGAAAAGCCACCTTTTTTTCTTGCCCAAAGTACGTTGATAACCCACTCCTGCCCCAATGCCTGCAGTAAACCATTGATAGGTTTGATAGCGTTTTTCGAATGTTTCATAAATCAGATCAGGCGAGCCTTTGTAGGTAATCGTCTCCGAACACCAATACAGTACTTCCTTTTCCACATAGCCCAATCCTACCTGATACGCGCCAAACCAACGGTGTTTCTTGCCAATATACCGCCTTTTGGATGCTAGTAATTTGAAACCATTGTAGTAATTGGCTCCAAAATACATGTTCAGAGCAAGGTTCTTGGATTTCCATTCGCTTTGTTTCCATTCCGCTTCAAGCCTCAAGCCCAAGTTTATCCCCAGTTTGACATAGCGTTTGGGCTGTACGTAAGCCGAATCTTGCGCAAAAGACACGACCGAAGTAAACAAAAGGAAACCCAAAAAGAAGATTTTCATATCGACTAAAAAACAATATTAATGAAATATAATGAGATCATCATGTTAAGAAATAGTCGACACCTAGGAATCACAGAAATCTAACTATTCCTTCGCTCCATTATTTTTGGCGATATCAATCCAATGTTCGGCCAATATTTTTGGATCAGCCCCAAGGCCACGAGCCAGATGCAAGGCAAGCGCCATCATCAGGACGGAGGCTTCGTGCCATTCTTGATCGGATTGGAAGCTTCCAAATTTCTTTTGAGCTTTTGATTGAAGCAATTCATTGTGTTTTTGCGCGAATGAAACGGAATCTTCTGCCTCAGCAATGTCAGGAAGCATCAAATCGTCCAGCCATTCTTGGTCTATTCTTTTGGCTAAAACTTCAGGAAATTCATTGCCCATTGTTCGCCACAGAGGCAAGGTTTTGGTATCACCTGAAGTGGCCAAACTAGTTTCTAAAAGTAGTTCAAATGCCATATCGGCTAGGCTTTGCATCAAGTCCAAATAGTCGTCTTGCGCTTTTTCGAACGAATCGGCTTCTTGTCCTTTTAGATATTCGCCTACGGTAAGTTGTGGCAATTCGGAAACAATTGGGCATCCTTCCAAACAAGGAAATTCAGTGCCTTCATACATGTAGTGGACTTCTTCGCTTTGTATCTGACGACCAAGCGGATAGAGCCGACAGGAAAGTGGACGACCTAAATGTACACTACAACCAAAATTATCCACATATTGACTACAAGCCTCTTGGCCTTTCCATCCTTTTTTTCCATCAAACCGCAATCGAATGCCTCCAAATTCGCAATAAAGATCACGAAATTGTCTGGTAGTTATCTTTTTCTCCTTGGCCAAACAATGCAATTCCCAAGGATTCAGCAATACTTGTTTGCCATGACAGCAAGTGCCACTGCGTGAACATGTTAGTGGTAATTGGTCTTGAAGATGGAGTTTGGTGGTGAGCATTTTGAGAGCGATTGCTACAAAAATAAATCTCTTTCTTTATAAATTGGAGATCAACAAAAACTAAACGGTAGTTTTAACCTTTCCTTAATTCTCAGTCACGAAACCTTACCTTATCAACGGAGAAATAATCCCCGCTCAAATCGTTACCATTCCACACATCCCTTTGCTTTAAAATTGTTCTAAACAATTAAAGGCATTGAACATGAAACACCTATTACTTTTTCTGATCGCTTCATTTTGCGCTCATTTTTCATCCGCCCAAACCCCAGTGGCG
>JAYVIX010000276.1:0-8983 GCA_043769845.1 Cytophagales bacterium | reverse complement strand
CACCAAAAAGGAAGTAAAAAAACTTGTTCGACTGCGAGTCAATGTTCTTCGTTTCCCTCACCTCGCCTTCTATTTTGGCCATATCGCCCACTAGTTTCTTCACATCGTTGCGGCCGTCACTTACTTCGTAATAACTGCCACCCGTTGCATTTGCAATGTCGATCAAGTCTTTACTATTCAATATAGTCACTACAATATTGCCATCGTCATCTCGCTTGTAGCCACCACCTTGCGGAATTTGTCCGCCTATTTTGGTACCAATCCCCAAGGTATACAGCTTCACTCCCGAATCTTTGACTTTATCGACTGCATCACGTGTGTCTTCGCCAAAATCTTCTCCATCACTTATTAGTATCACAAATTTTGCCTGTTGGCTACTTGTATTATTGGTAGGATCATTCAAACGTTTCAAAGCCAGGTCCAAAGGTGGACCAAAATCAGTTCCTCCTTGTGGCACTAGTTTGGTATTAAGTGTTTCGATGAAAAGAAATAAAGCACTCTGATCATACGTAAGCGGACATTGCATAAACGCATCAGTTGAAAAAATAATCAACCCTATACGATCTGTTTTGAAAGACGAAACAATCGTTTTCAGTTCGCTTTTTAACTTTTCGAGCCTAGTGGGTTGTACATCATTCGCATTCATCGAGGCCGAAAGATCCACACATATAAAAATATCTTTCCCAACAGCCTTTATTTCTCGTTTAATATCACCAAACGAAGGTGCCATTAAGGCAATAATAATGAGTGCGAAATATAAAGAACGGACTATTAATTTCACAAAAACGTACCGAAAATTGCTACGAACACGAGTTGCGAGGTAAATGATCTTGAAAAGATAAAGCGAATAAAGCACCGCAAAAATCAGCAGAGCATAATATTCAATCTGAGTAAGTCCTTTTAAAAAATTCATAGCCGTCAAGACAAGCACAAAATTAAAAGGTTTTTTGGTATTGAAAGACAGTAAGTAGGGAAAGGCTAAAAGCAAAAGTGTAAAAGTGTAGGGCGAAAATTCAAACCAAAAGAAGGAAACCTAGTATTAAGCTTTCAGCCTTTCCCAAAAGTGTTTTTTGATTCCCCATAATTTCAATAGATTTGTCGGGCTGAAAAATGGCGATGAAGTACAAAAGAATTTTACTCAAATTAAGTGGCGAAGCCTTGCAAGGCGACCAAAATTACGGTATCGACCCTATCCGTATCAAACAATACGCACAAGAGATTAAAGCGGTAGCCGATAGCGGTGTGCAACTAGCCATCGTGATTGGTGGAGGCAACATTTACCGTGGCTCTTATGCCGAAAAAATAGGCATAGAACGTGTACAAGGCGATTACATGGGTATGCTTGCTACTGTCATCAACGGAATGGCATTGCAAGGAGCATTGGAAAGCCTAGGTCTACATACCAGATTGCAGTCGGCAATTGAGCTCAATCAAGTTTGCGAGCCTTTTATAAGAAGAAGAGCTGTGAGGCATTTAGAGAAAGGACGTATCGTTATTTTTGGTGCTGGCACAGGTAATCCATATTTCACAACCGACTCAGCTGCTAGTTTAAGAGCCATAGAAATCGAGGCTGATGCCGTACTTAAAGGCACAAGAGTAGACGGTATTTATACTGCTGATCCCGAAAAAGATCCTACTGCTACCAAATACAAAACCATCTCGTTTGACGAAGTGTACGAAAAAGGCTTAAACGTAATGGACATGACCGCTTTCACACTTTGCAAGGAAAATGGGCTACCGATAATCGTTTTCGACATGAACAAACCAGGCAATCTCTTGGATCTGGTTCAGGGAAAAGAAGTAGGAACACTCGTTTCATAATTTAATTTTCAGGATACATAAAAATGGAAGAAATTCAGTTTTTCTTGGACGATGCCAAAGACTCGATGGAAAAATCTATCGTAAGTTTACAACACGAACTAGCAAAAATACGCGCAGGCAGAGCCAACCCTGGCATGTTGGAGGGACTTGCTGTAGACTATTACGGCTCTATCACTCCCCTATCTCAAGTTGCATCCGTTACCACGCCTGATGCACGCACGATCATGATCAAACCATGGGAGAAAAAAGTGATTGTACTGATCGAAAAAGCGATCAAGGACAGCAACCTTGGTTTCAATCCTCAGAATGATGGCGAGCAAATCAGAATCACCATTCCTGCATTGACAGAAGAACGCAGGAAAGATTTGGTAAAACAAACTAAAGGCGAAGGCGAGGCAAGCAAAATCCGCATCAGGAACATCCGGAAAGAAACCAACGAAGAGTTGAAGAAACTTCAAAAAGATGGTGCAGCCGAAGATTCTATCAAAGAAGCCGAAGCTAAAGTGCAGAAACTTACCGATACTTTTATTTCAAAAGTAGACGAAGTATTAGGCAAAAAAGAAATCGAGATAATGACAGTCTAATCCAATACTAGTAAAAGCGAAAAGGGTTAAGAAACTAAATTGTTTCTTAACCCTTTTCGCTTTTATGACAAACATAAACTATCGTCCTCCATGAAACTGCCACAAATGCTTGTGCTTTGTATTCTTAGCATTTGAACTCTTGGCAAAACGAGTTTTTTTGCAGCTGCTCATTCCCAACATGAAGCTCAAAAGTAGCACAACACATATATATTTTTTCATGTATGTTTTATTTAGAAATTTAAAATCCATCGAACGGTGCAAAAATAACAGGTTTTAGAGATTTTAGCAATATTTTGAAAAAATCTTGTACTATTTCAATCAACTTACCAATATATTAAAATACTTTTTCACCCAGCCTTCCGAAGCCTTGATTTTAAAATCGGTTTTGTATTCCGAAATAGTACTTACCAATGTATTATAAAACAGAATTTCAGAATTTAAATCACCCAAACTCACCGCCTCTCTAATTTTGTTAAAAGGATATGCCAATTGCAAACCTTCCTTTTCAAAAACCACCACAGATTTATCTGTCAGTTTCAAGCTTAATTCTTGCTCCAATTCCTGAATCGCATGGATCGATTTGTCAATCCCGCAACCACTGATGTCGTTGTAGGATTCATCAGCCGCTATGATAATAAATCGATTTTCAGCAATCAGAAAAGACGCTTTCATGTCCATTTGATGACTTTGCCAAGCATTACAAAATATTAATAATTTTTCACTTATTTTAATAATTGTCTGATCTGACAAAAGGTAACTTGAAGTATAGACCCAGATCCTAGATTCGGGCTTGAGTTGATTAAAATCGATGTACATAGTGGTCTAAAATTAAAATGATCGTTTTACTTTGGGACGAAAACCAATGTGATGTTGCTTTCTGAACAACCAAGGAGCGGTCGGATTGGCGCTTGCCCACACTCCTATTTTGGCTTTTCTTGCTTTCAGTTCAAGATCAGCCAAATTCTTATCAGCCGAATATTTCACAAAATGCCAAGCCATTCCATTTTTGATTAATAATTCATTCACATTTCTTCCATCAGAAAGTTTTACAATTGCCACCGATCGTTTGTAAGGGTCGATGTATTTTACATCCAGGCAAACTTTCTGATTTTGAACAAGTTTCGTCAAATACTGTCTCGATTTATCACCAAATTCTTGCTGATGTTCGGGTGCGTCTACGTACGCTATTCGCACTTTTTGCTTCTGATTTTCAGAAAGAAGAATCTCAAAAGTATCGCCATCTTTTACAGAAATGACTTTGCCACATTGGGCATAAAGTAGACATGTGGTATAGAAACAAACTAGAAGCAGCACTGATATGTATCTTTTCAAAATCATTACGTAAACTAACGAATAAAAAACAAGGCTATGAAAATCGGAGTTCCAAAAGAAATAAAAGCGTTCGAAAATCGAGTCGGATTATCGCCCACTTCGGTTGCTGAACTGACGAAAAACAAACACGAAGTTTTCGTTCAAAGTTCAGCTGGTTTAGGTTCGGGCTTTTCAGATGAAGAGTATCTAATTTCGGGAGCAACTATTGTCGAAAAACTGGAAGCTGTTTATGAAAAAAGCGAGCTAATCGTAAAAGTAAAAGAACCGCAATCAAGCGAATACGATTTGATCAAAAGCCATCATACGCTGTTTACTTATTTGCACTTGGCAAGTTCCGAAACATTGACCAAGGCATTGATCAAAAGTACTGCCACGTGCATTGCCTACGAAACGGTGCAACGAAACGATGGCAGTTTGCCTTTGTTACTTCCAATGTCGGAAATTGCAGGTCGATTGTCTGTGATAGAAGGCAGCAAATTCTTACAAAAAACATTTGGAGGAAAAGGAAAACTCATCAGCAGCGTGCCTGGCGTGGAAGCTACACATGTCATGGTACTTGGTGGTGGAATTGTAGGAATGAATGCCGCCAGAATGGCAGCTGGTTTAGGAGCAAGAGTAACAATATTCGACAAAAACATCAATCGCTTACGGTATTTGGAAGAAATACTTCCGGCCAATGTAAAAACGATTTATTCTTCATCGGCCAACATCAAGAAAGAGCTTCCAAATGTCGATTTGATTATTGGTGCTGTCTTGATTCCTGGCATTCAAGCTCCAAAGCTGATCCAAAGAAGCGATTTGGCTTTGATGGAAAAAGGAACTGTTTTGGTAGATGTGGCAATAGACCAAGGTGGGTGCTTCGAAACATCTAAGGCTACTACACATCAAGAGCCTGTATATGAAGTAGATGGAATTTTGCATTATTGTGTGGCCAATATGCCTGGTTCAGTTCCAAGAACGGCTACCGAGGCGCTAAACAATGCCACGCTTCCTTATGTACTGGAACTTGCCAATCAGGGAATTGAAAATGCACTTTCTAAAAATGAAGAACTAAAAAAAGGGCTTAATATTCAAAATGGAAAATTGTTATTGGAAGGATTACGTTTTTAATCCTTCCAATAACAATGAAAATTACCTAATAATAGTGACCGATTTTACAAATGGTGTTTTTCCTGTATTTAAATCTACAATGTAGTAATAGGTCGCCACTGGCATTTCCTCTCCATTTCTGGTACCATTCCAAGGTTCGGCATAACCAGTAGATCTATAAACTGAACTTCCCCATTTGTTAAAAATCTCGACCTTACAGTTTGGATATAGTTTATGTAGATTTTTGATTTCCCACGTATCATGATTTCCGTCATTGTTTGGCGTGAAAATATTGGGAAAGAACAAACTTGACTCAAATTTAATCGTGGCACTATCTCGCGCAGGACATTTGCCATGATTGAATACTTCCAAATACACCATTGTTTCTTCTTCTGAAACTACAGTACTGGCATTATTAAGTGTTTTAGGATTCACGATCTGCAAATTGGGCTGGTTCGAGCTCCAGTTGTAAGTGATCGAATCATGAAGCGATTGCCCATCAATGGTCGAACCTTTTCCTGTCAGAACCACATCTCCAAAATCGTTCGTGATTGTAGCATATACTCCCGCTTCGGCTACTGGTTTTCCTAAAACTGTAACGAACAACGTGTCTGATTTTGAATATTTATACGTACTCGAACATCTTTCATAAGGAACGGCAACCACGGTATCTGAACCCACTTTAGGATATCTCACTTCGAATATTTGGTTCAAGGTATCTTTATGATAAATCGAATCAAATTCAAACGTTCCATTCCAAGTCCATTTAATAGAATCTACATTGAAAATCCCCACTTCACTGATCTTGATCCAATCTTTTGAATTCACACAAAGCGTATCTGTTCCAATGATATGAACGGTGTCTACCAATGGAGCAAGTACCTGCACGTCCAATTTAGTCTGCAAACCATCACAAGCTCCTGCCGAACCTTCTGGCACCACTTCCATCATTCCAGATATTTTATCAAAAGCTACCTCAATGATATTCAAAGTGCTATCTGTCAAAAACTTGGCTCCTTTTGGCAATTTCCAATTGTATTTTGTGATACCTGGAATTGGTGCAATAGAATAAGGTCCTGTGGTGTAGAAACATACCAGAGGATCGCCTTGGATAGCGTACAAGGTACCATTCACGACAATCAATGCCTGATTATCCAATTTCACTCGATCGCAACCAGCTACAGAAGCGTAAAATGTAATTTCATTATTTCCATCATTCAATTCAGTAGTAAGAATTGAAAAGATCAAATCGCCTCCATCACCCGTCATAGGACTTCCCAAACGCCCGCCTACCGAATTGTAAGCATCGTATTGAATTCCACTTTTCGCTCCTTTAATCGTTGCTTTGGCAAACGAGTTGCTTCGGCACACGACACTTCCTTCTACTAACAAGTTTTGAGAAGTGGTGTTGTCGTTGATGACAATTTGCGTACCATTAACCAAATCTAATGGGGTACAACCAGCAATCTGACCAGTAAACCTAACACTATTCGTACCTAAGTTTAGTTCAGAACGTGCGATGTTGAATACTAGATTTTCATCTTTGCCCTCTAGGATATTAGGCTGGGGTTTATTGTTTATAAATACTTGATATTTTACACCACTTATTGCGTTCAAAATCGTGGCACTTGCCGACAAATCGTTCACACAAATAGTTGAGCCAAGAGTTTTCAAATTTTCAAAAATAGAAGGATCATTCACAATTACAATCGCAGGATTTGCCAAATCGATTGAATCACACCCTTTTACTTTTGCAGTAAACCTAATGCTATTTGTGCCTTTTGACAGACTAGAACGTGGGATGGAGAAAACTAGATTTGCACCATTTCCAACTAATGTTTCAAATTTTTGATTATTGAGCTTGGCCTGATAAGAAACGCCCACCTTAGCCATCAAAATGGTCGCAATAGCACTTCCATCATTGATACAAATGGTATCGCCATCTGTATCTAAATCTTTCGAGGTCAAAATATCATTTGTGTAGACGATTGCACTGCTATCTAATCGGACGCCCTCACAACCCTCAACTTTGGCCTTGATAATAATCGTATCTACTTGGTTGCTGCTCGGAAACAAATCAAGCACTACCACTCCTCCATTACCCTGAAAAGGATTACTCACTTTGGTATTTGTTGTTTTGTTGAATGCCTCGTAGGTAGCAGTTATTTTGCTATCACTAATCGAAACTGTTCCTGCTTGACCTTTACAAACTGTTGACCCTTTGACACTATTGTTTAATTTAGGGCCAGGATTTACAGTGATAGAAACGGAACCATCTAATTTTTTAGAAATACATCCGCCAACAAAAGCCATTACTTCTACTTTACTAGTCCCTTCAGGAAGACCAAATAATGTCAGTTTTACTGTGTCACCAATACTCAAAACGGCATTTGAAACAACTGTCCCATTTTCTAAAACAGCTTGATAAGATACGCCAGCTTCCGAAGTAGCGATTGTCAAAATGCTTTCGCCTCCTTTACAAATCACAAGCGGTGCCGCACTGAAATCCAAGTCGAGTTTTGGATTCTTATTCACCACTATTCCTGCAGTATCTTTTACAGGAATTGGGTCACAACCAGCAATAGTGGCCATTACCGAAATATAATTCAAGCCAATTTGAAGCTTAATAGCCAAAATTGGCAACAACACAGAATTCGTTCCAGAAAGATTGTCGCTTACTTTTTCAGTATTGATGTAGGCTTGATAAAATACATTAGGCTGAATGCCTGTCACTAATACAGCACCATCCGTACCGATACAAATGGGTGATTGAACTGCTGAAAGCACAACATTTTCGGTATCTGGCGTTTTGTTGATGGTCAATCTAGGCTTTTTCAATAAGGTATCGACTGTACAACCAGGTACAGATATAACAATTGATAAATCATATTCGCCAGCAGCCAACGAAACAGTTGAAACAGGAAGATCCAGTGAATTGCCAGTGCCTACCAAAGCAGGACTTACTGAATTGTTTTTGTAAAAAACTTGATACGTTTTTCCTTTTTCTGCTTTTGGAACCGTAACTATTGCTTGATTACTCAAACAAACAGGTCCATTTACAGTAGCGTCCAAACCAGTTTTTGGCATACTATTGATGGTGATATATCCAGGTTGAAGTAAATCAACACTTGATTTACAACCTACAGATGTCACTTTTGCAATTAATTCGTAAGATCCAGTATCAAGCGTAAGTTTTAGTTTTAAACTATCGCCATTACCAATCTCTTCTAGACTTACAGATTTTGTGCCATTATATATTTGATATATTTTTCCAACTTCTGATTTCAATACATAAAACCAAGCATCTTTTCCATCACAAACTGGGCCGTTTGTAGCTACTTTCAAACTAGCGTCAGGTGCGCTGTTTACTTTGGTAGTTGGATTTTGAAGAAGAGTATCATCTTTGCAACCGTTCGAAATCACTGAAATGGTGAATTTATGTTCGCCTACTGATAAATTTGGAACAGGAATAGTGATAGTTCCGCCAGTCCCAATAACTGTATCTGAAACAGCTACTTTATTTTCCTTCACAAGATAACCTTTGTAAAGTTGCGACTTCAGTATCGTAACTGTAGATGTTTCTCCCAAACAAATTGGTGAAGTAGCGGATGCTATTAATCCTTTCAGCACTGTAGTATCTACAAACATACGTGCCTCTTTTATCAATTGTCCATCACCACAACCCGCAACACTTGTTTTAATCTTGACTACATTAGGCCCTGTTTGGAGTGTTACATTAAGCACTTTGTCTCCTCCATCGCCAGTTACAGGTGTACTTACGGTGGCACTATCAATCACTCTGATTGCTTGATAGATCACTCCTAGTTCGGTTTTTAAAATTGTAACAGTGGCTTGCGAACCGAAACAGATCGGGCCATTATGGTTTACCGTCAAATTAGGATCTGATCCGACATTTACCACAAAAGTTGGTTTAGCATCCAAAATGGATGGCACACAACCACCAACTGACACACTGATCGTCAAAGGGAAAGTACCTGTATTAAGAAAAGTAAGTGGAATCGTGAGCAAACCTCCATTGCCAGGAACTGGTTGACTTACCGATGTAATACCTGTAAAAACTTGATAAGTCTTGCCAATTTCAGAGCCAGCCACCGACAAAGTCGCAGCACTTCCTCTACAAACTGGGCTATTGGTAG
>JAYVIX010000275.1:0-3850 GCA_043769845.1 Cytophagales bacterium | reverse complement strand
GTCTAAAGAATCTTTAAGATTCGAAAGTGCTGCGAAATCGCCTAAAGTTTCCTTTTCAACTTCTTTCGCTTTTACAGGAGCTGGGGCAGAAGAAGCTGTTTTTGTACCAGCAGCTTTCTTAGTACCTTCTTTTTTCTCTGCTTTTTTCTCTTCTACTTCAGGCTCGATTTTAGAGTGAGTATGAGAAACTACGATACGTTTTTCTTCTTTGTTGAACTCCATAACTCTGAAGTCCAAAGATTCACCGATTTCAGCTACTCCACCTTCTTCTTTTGCAAGATTTTTAGTAAGAGCAAAACCTTCGATTCCGTAAGGAAGTTCAACGATAGCTCCTTTATCTACTTTCTGGATCATAGTACCTTTGTGTACTGAACCGATCGCAAATAGCGTTTCGAAAGTATCCCAAGGATTTTCTTCGAGTTGTTTGTGTCCTAAAGAAAGACGTTTGTTAGCTACATCTAGTTCAAGTACCACTACTTCTAGTGAATCACCTACTTTTACAAATTCAGATGGATGTTTGATTTTCTTAGTCCAAGAAAGGTCTGAAACGTGAACTAGTCCATCAATTCCTTCTTCCATTTCTACAAAAAGACCGAAGTTAGTCAAGTTACGTACCAAACCTTTGTGTTTGCTACCAACCGAATATGTTTCGTTGATGTCTTTTTTGTTCCAAGGATCTTCTGTCATTTGCTTGATACCAAGTGACATTTTTCTCTCGCCTTTATCTATTGTAAGAACAACAGCTTCGATCTCGTCACCTACTTTCAAGAAATCTTGTGGGTTGCGTAAGTGTTGTGACCACGACATTTCTGAAACGTGGATCAAACCTTCTACACCTGGTTGCAACTCAAGGAAAGCACCGTAGTCAGCTACGTTTACTACTTTACCTTTAACTTTAGAACCGATAGAAACTGTTTCTGCCAAAGCATCCCAAGGATGAGCAGAAAGTTGTTTCATACCCAATGAGATACGTTTCTTCTCGTCATCAAAGTCAAGTACAACAACTTGTACTTTGTCGTCAAGTTTAAGTACTTCTTCTGGGTGGTTGATACGTCCCCATGAAATATCAGTGATATGCAATAGACCGTCTACACCTCCAAGGTCGATGAATACACCGAAGTTGGTCATGTTTTTGATTACACCTTCCAACACTTGGCCTTTCTCTAGGTTTCCTAGGATAGCACCTTTTTGTTGTTCGATGTCTTTTTCGATTAATACTTTGTGTGAAACAACAACGTTGTCGTTGGCGTGGTTAATTTTAACCACTTTCACTTCCATTTTCTTACCAACATAAATGTCGAAGTCACGGATTGGCTTCACGTCTATTTGAGAACCTGGCAAGAATGATTCAATTCCAAAAATGTCTACAATAAGACCACCTTTAGTTCTTCTCTTAACAAGACCTTCGATGATCGTATCTTTCTCAAGCGCAACTTCGATTCTTTTCCAAGCACCTACGATTTTCGCTTTCTTTCTTGAAAGTACAAGCTGACCTAATTTGTCTTCTTGTGTTTCAATATATACTTCCACTTCATCACCAAGCTTCAAGTCTGGGGTATCCTTGAACTCAGATAATGGCACTAGACCATCCGATTTGAAACCGATATTTAAGATGACATCACGGTCGGTGAAACCTACTATGATACCTGATACCAGTGTGTTTTCGACCACAGTGTTCACTGTTTGATCGTACAATTTTTCTAGTTCCTCTCTCTCTGATTTAGAATAACGCGTTGTAAGACCCTTGGCCTCTACCGCATCCCAGTTGAAATCTGCTACTTGTTGACTCATGCTTTATAATCTCCTTTCTTAATGTTCTTTCGAATCTGGTTGATTTTTTTTAGTTTTCCAGAATCGAGGTGCAAAAGTAGGGTTTATTTTATTTAGTGCAAATAAACTTGATTATTATTTCTAATAAATAATCAAGTTTATTCTGATTGGCTTAGAATAAAGATACGCCTGTATACATACTCGGACTTAAGGTCATCAGTTCGAGCTTTATCTCGTTTGATACGTCCAAGTTTTCAATGAATTCTTTTATTTCTTTTTCGCCTGCTTTTTTAGATTTTCGGGTATAATCTTTCAATAATTCATACGCACCTATGTTTCCTTCGCGCCTCAGAATGGTTTGAATTCCTTCCGAAACTACTAGCCAATTGTCTTCCAAATCTTTTTCGATCGCTTCGGTATTCAATTGTAGTTTTGAAATTCCTTTGATTAGTGATTCATACGATACAAGGGTATGGGCAAAAGGAATTCCAATATTGCGCAAAACGGTAGAATCTGTCAGATCGCGTTGAAGACGCGAAATTGGAAGTTTCGAAGCCAAATAATGAAAGATTGCATTGGCCAAACCTAGATTTCCTTCTGCATTTTCAAAATCAATCGGGTTGACCTTGTGTGGCATGGCCGATGAGCCAGTTTCATTAGGATTGATTTTTTGCTTGAAATATTCGACTGATATATATTGCCATATATCTCTGGCAAAGTCGATTAGGATTGTATTAATACGAGCAAAATTATCGAGCAAGGCAGCTAGTTGGTCGTAATGTTCGATTTGGGTAGTGAACTGACTACGTTTTAAGCCTAAACGTTGGTCGACAAATTGATTCGAAAATGCTACCCAATCGATGGTAGGATAGGCAAAATGATGGGCATTGAAATTTCCAGTAGCACCGCCAAATTTTGCAGCATAAGGAATATATTTTAATGAATTAATTTGTATATTAATTCTTTCGTAGAATACTTTTATTTCTTTTCCCAATTTGGTTGGAGAAGCTGGTTGTCCGTGTGTGCGAGCCAGCATCGGGATTTCTTTCCAATCTTCGGCTAATGCATTTAGTGTATCGCTCAGTTTACCGAGTTTAGGAAGGATCTCGTTTTCAACCGCATCTTTCAGCAATAATGGAATAGAAGTATTGTTGATGTCTTGTGAAGTGAGGCCGAAATGGACGAATTCAGAATATTCGGTAAGAGACAATTCTGTAAACTTGTCTTTGATGAAATATTCGACTGCTTTTACATCGTGATTGGTTGTTTTTTCTTTGCTTTTGATGTTTTCGGCATCTTCCATCGAGAAATTTTCTACGATGGCGCGTAGTTTTGGAAAGATGTTTTTGTCTATTGTTTTTAATTGTGGCAATGGAAGGTCGCAAAGTGCGATAAAGTATTCTATTTCAACATGGACTCTGTATTTTATCAGTCCAAATTCCGAAAAATAAGGAGCAAGCGTTTTGGTGACTCTTCTATATCTCCCGTCAATAGGAGAGATGGCACTGAGTTCGTTCAGATTCATTTTCGACAGAAATTAGTATAATTAATAATGAACAATTAAGAATTAATAGAATAGAAATTCTTAACGATTATGCGTGTAATGGCGTTTGGGTGATGGATTTGATCTCGTCTGCTACTTTTTGCATCAGCCACATTGGGGTGGATGTTGCGCCACAGATTCCTACTTTACTGGCGTTTTCGAACCATTCAAGCGAGAGCTCGGTTTCGTTTTCGATGAAATAGCTTTTTTCGTTGAACGTTTTGCAAACGCTGTGTAAAGCCTTTCCATTCGAGCTTTTTTTACCACTTACAAACACAATCACATCGTTTTCGACCGCGAATTTTTGTAATTGTGGTTCTCTGTTCGATACTTGACGGCATATACTGTCGTTGGCATCGAACACTTTATCGTCATTTGGGTTTAGGCCTAAATCGCTAATCCGATTTTCGATCAGCGATTTCATTTTGTAAAATCCATTTGTGCTTTTGGTCGTTTGGCTATAAAAAGCAATTGGTTTCGAGAAATCAATTTTGTCTAAATCTTCTTCTGTAGTCACAATTATAGCTTCATCATGTG
>JAYVIX010000274.1:0-4149 GCA_043769845.1 Cytophagales bacterium | reverse complement strand
ATGATTAGAGTTGGCTATAGTCCCTATCCGTTTACCAAAGAATTGCGCGAGCGTTTGGTAAAAATGTTGGACGATTTTGAAAAGAAATACGTGGAAATGTCGGACGTCATGTTTGCCTTGCCCAGCGTACAATCTCGGTTGGATAAAACGGGGATCATCACCAAAGAACAGGCGCGAATGATCGGTTCGGTAGGTTTAGCGGCCAAGATGGCGGGCGTTCAGCGTGATATTCGTACCACTCATCCGTATTCGTACTATGCCAAATTATTCTACATGCCTGCAATGGCCAAAACAGGCGACACCATGGCGCACGCACAAGTACGCGATCAGGAAATCAAAAAATCTATTCGTTTGCTTCGGTATTTGATCGATGAATTTGAAAAATACGATGCTGTGGATACCGATCAGAAACCAAATCTGAAAGGACGAAACATGCAAGCCGAAACCTTTTCGATAGCACTTACCGAAGGCTGGCGAGGCGAAATATGCCATGTAGCCGTCACCGATTCGGCTGGCGAATTGGCTTGTTACAAAGTAAAAGACCCTTCGATGCACAACTGGTTTTCGCTGGCCTTAGCCTTGCGTGACAATGAAATTTCCGATTTCCCAGTTTGCAACAAGAGTTACGATCAGTCTTATTGTGGTTTCGATTTATGATTTAATTCGTTGTTAATAAACTTTCGGGAAGTTTGCTGAGCGAAACAATTGTGTTCTGTGGGACACCTGGGATACAGAACACGGTGAAGGTGAGATAAGCCTGAAAGGCTTAAATTTTGGTAACAATGGGTGCAACCCATTGACTGTTAAACTTATTCGTGTATGTTTCTAGATACTTATAAAATACTTCGCAATCTGGGCAAACAGTATATCCCAGATATTACCAAGCCAGTTTTGCCTGAGTTGTTCAGGGGTAGGCCTGAAATTGCAGCCAAAAACTGCGCAACTGCTTGTACTATTTGTGTGGACGATTGCCCGATCGAAGAGGCAATTTTACTCGATCCAGTCAGGATCGACATTGGGAAATGCGTGTTTTGCAACGAATGCGCACACTCTTGTCCAGAACAGAAAATCAAGTTCACGAACGATTATAAAATAGCTACCAATGTGCGCAATCGACTGATTGTGGCAGAAGGTCAAACGGATGCGATCGAACTTGATCCTGATAAAGTCAGAAAAGAAATCGTAAGCTATTTTGGCAATTCGCTGAAATTGAGGCAAATATCTGCCGCTGGCGATAATAGTGCCGAAATGGAAATGAACGCCTGCTCGAACGTCAATTTCGACATGGGACGTTGGGGGATTGATTGGGTAGCCTCGCCCCGTCATGCAGACGGAATCGTGATTACGGGCGTTATTTCTGAAAATATGGCCGAAGCTGTTCAAATCTGTTATGATGCAGTACCTGATCCTAAAATCATTATTTTGGCAGGAACAGACGCAATTAGTGGCGGAATTTTTGCAAATAGTCCAGCCGTAAATCGTAGTTTCTTGGATAAGTACGAGATCGATTTGTACGTGCCAGGCAATCCGCCTCATCCGCTCACGTTTATCAATGGTGTTTTGGAAATGATTCGTTCGAGGAAAAAATAAGTTTCGTTTTTTCAATGATTTGGTTTACGTTTAATCTGAAAACAAAATAAACCATTTAATTAATGAAAAATAATTCATAATATATTTTTATTCTTATTACGCTTTTTTCTCATTTTGCGGAAGCGCAAAAAACGATCTCACTTTTTAATAAAAAAGATTTGCAAGGCTGGTACGCCTACGAAGCCGAAAAGGGAAAGATGGAAAATCCGCTCGAAATGTTCAGCGTGCAGGATACCATGATTCGGATGTTTGGAAAACGAGCGGGTTATTTGATGTCCGAAAAGTCTTTCAAAAATTTTCAGCTTACTGTAGAGTTCAAGTGGAACATGGACACCAGTTTTGCGAGAAAGAGCGATAAAAAAAATAGCGGAGTCATGTATTTGGTACCTCGATCTACTAAAGATACTTTGTGGCCACAAGGTATTCAGTTTCAGATCAAAGACGGTGCCACTGGCGATTTTGTACTGCTTCAGAATCTGACACTTTTGATAAAAGGGCAAAAAACTGAACCTGGTAAAAGTATGGTAGTCAAACGGATGACAGATGCTTCAAAACCTGATAATGAATGGAATACCTTGATTGTGACGGTCAGAAAAGGAAGCGTGAAACAAGAATTAAATGGCCAATTGGTGAACGAAGGTACTGCACCATCCGTCTCGTCAGGCCGAATATTGTTGCAATACGAAGGCTTCCCGATTGATTTTAGAAAAGTCGAGATTAAGAAGTTATAAACAGTCATTTTTATTCTATATATACATTTTAAGTTACATTTATTTTTTGTCTTGATATTATTTTAGTTATTTGTTTTGAAAACTAAAATAAAATGAAAAAAATACTTTTTGTAGGAATTGCTTTTGTTAGCACGTTGTCATTTGCTCAGAAAAGCACCATTAGCGACATCAATATGAAAGGCTTTTCGGGAGTGAAAGTAATTAAGGAAAGTAAGGAAGTGTATTTTTCTTATTTCGACCAAAAAACCGAAAATAAAGGAATGGCCAATTATGTCCTTTATATTTTGGATGCGGATTTGAAACAAAAAACTAAGTCTGTTTTCGAAGTAAATAAGAATGCTGATTTGGTGGCGAACAGCTTCAATGGAAAGGAATATTTGTTTTCATTCAGAGATCTTTGGAAAAAGACAATCATGCATGTAGTGCTAGATGGTGCAGGAAAACAAGTGGGATTGCATACGGTAGAAAAGGTAAAGATGAGTCTGGATAATCCTATCACGCACGGTCTTTCCAATGGTGATTTCGTAATCATTCAGCCTATAAAAGAAGATAAGGTTGGGTATCGATTGGATGTTTTCGACCATAAGATGGTTTCTAAATTATCCAAAACATATACTCCAGAGAAAGGAGCTTATGAATGCAAAAGCTCCAAAGTACTGAATGATAAACTTTATTTGATGAGGGAAGTAGATGCTTCTTTCAGTAATAAATTTTATACCGAAATAGTGTGTTATGATCTAAAAACTGGAGAAATAGTCTACAACAATCCTTTGAATGACGAGACGAGTACTGGATACGCCACATTTTTTAATGTTGAGCCAGATGGTAAGCTTGTAACAGGAGGGATGTATTTCAAAGGTCAAAAATTTGACGACAAAAATTCTGACGGTATTTTCTCATTAATTATAGATCCAACAGGCAAAGTACTTTCAAAACAAAAGACGCCTTGGGCTGCGATAAAAGATAAAATAAAAAGTGATCAATCTTTGGGAGCTTTAATCAATGGAAAATCAAAAGTCTTGATCGAAGACATGGTGTACAACCAAGATGGTTCGTTTTCTATAATTGGTGAAAATTTTAGAAAATCGTCTGCAGGAATGACTGGGAATTTGGGAATGGCCTTAGCAATGGGTAGCGGAAGTAGTTCTTCGGCCGTTGGGTTTACCATTGAAGATTTGTGTTTGTTTGATTACTCTGCATCAGGTCAGTTACTAAATATCAGAAAAGTAGGGAAGGAAGCGCAAGAATTTGAGATCAACGATTTGAGCAATCCTGGTAAGGATTATTACAAAGGTTTGCAACTTGCCATGATTTTGAAAAGAGGAAAATTGTTTCCTTACCAATTTCAGGTGGAATACAATGGAGAGAAAACGCTAGTTTTCTTTGGAGAAGAAGGGACTAAAAAAATGGCCTATTTCATGTCCTCTAGCGCAATAAATACGAGCAATTTACCCAAAATAGATTTGCAATTGGAAGACATTAAAGTAGGAGAGGGGCTTAATAATGCATTAAGTGCCCTGCAAAGTGTGACAGGAAACAAATCTACAGTAAACATAGAATACGGAAGTGTGAAAGATTATGCAGGTAACTCAAAAGGTGTACTGCATTTTTATGCTGACAAAATTGTGATGTACAAAATGTATTATGCCGACAAGATGTTAAAAATTGATCTTTGGCAAAATTCAATGCCTAAATAGGGTCTGCTGAAAAACTAGACATTCTGATGACTTTTAATTTTTCAGGCGAATTGACCTGTAAAAGCAGTGTTTATGGCTAGTTTTGGGATCAAATTACCAGTTTAGTCATTCATATTTCATAGTTTTCGTTT
>JAYVIX010000273.1:0-2442 GCA_043769845.1 Cytophagales bacterium | reverse complement strand
CAATGGCATGACCAATTTGATGATTCCATAACCGCCTATTTTCAACAAAACACCAGCCAAAATCACGGAAACAGCAGTTGGAGCTTCCACGTGTGCATCGGGCAACCAAGTGTGTACGGGTACTACCGGAAGTTTGATGGCAAAGCCTAGAAGAAACAAAAAGAATAGTAAACCTCGCGCATTCCAACCCCATACAACTGCTTGGTGTTTAGCATCTAACAAGCTTCCGCTGATGTAATTGTTGGCATCGAAAATAAAATCAAAATCAAGCGTGTGCACTACCTGAGAAGAATTGATTAAACCCAAATGCAACATTTCTTTTACATTCATCCCGTCTACCGAATGGATTAAATCGAGCGTTTGGGTAGGATGAAATACCGAACTGTAAGTGGCAATCAACACTAAAAGAATGAATACTGAACCCAAAAGTGTGTAAAGAAAAAACTTGATCGCAGCATATTCACGTCTTTCGCCTCCCCAAATTCCTACCAAGAAATACATGGGTAAAAGCATGAATTCGAAAAACAAGAAGAACAACAAGAAATCATGTGCCAAAAAGCATCCGAAAACCGAGCTCATCAATAGAAATAGCAAGAGATAATATCCTTTGGCATACTTCTTTATGTCGAAAGAAGAAAGTATTGAAACAAAGAAAACCAAGGCGGAAAGAATAACCAAAGAAAGGTTCATTCCGTCTGTTTTTAAATGAAAATCAACTTTCAACCAGCCAAAAGAACCGAAAAACAGGCGCAACCACGGCACCCGCGTTTCGATGACCGATTGGGGTGTTTCTGTAAATTGTAGATAAGCAATGGCGGAAAGAACGATTTCCAAAATGGCCAATGAAACTGCAGCCGTTTTCCAAGCCATTTTGTACCTGCTAGGCACAAAAAGCATCAATGCAGCAACCATTAATGGAGAAAAAACGATGAGACTAAGCAATATACCTTCCATGTGTTCAAAGAACCGCAAAGAACGTAAATGTCTTTAGAAATTGGTAGTTTTTATTTTCGTTATTCGTTCGTTGTTGTTAAACTAGGAACTAACAAGGAACTTTGAATTAAGTAAGCAAATAACCTTTGGCCAGATTTTGAAAGTCTTGAACTTGATTTCGTTCCCAAGCCTCGCCTTTGTTCAACTCGGCAGCCATCAGTTTGGCCACTATAGGAGCCATTTCGATGGCAGCGCGGGCATCTAGGAATAACATTCTAATTCTTCGTGCCAAAAAATCTTCCACCGTTCGAGCCATTTCTTGCCGAACCGCCCACACTATTTCCGCTTTTACATAAGGATAATTAGTGTGTATTTTTTCGGCTAAAAAAGGATTCGAACCCATTAATTCTTGCACTCTTTCAGCATCCGAACCATAGGTGTGCAACCAAATACGTTTGTCGTTATGGGTTATGTAACCGTGTATTTTGAAATTTTGAGTCAAGCAAGATTTTGGCTTTAGTCTCGCTACTGCAATGGTCTTATTTACAGTGTCTTCTGCCATTTTTCGATAGGTAGTCCATTTGCCACCTGTGATCGTGACTAGGCCACTTTCAGAAACTAAAAGCTTGTGACTTCTTGAAATTTCTTTCGTTTTTTTGCCTTCTTTCGCAGGACGAGCCAACGGACGCAAACCTGAAAAAACCGAAAGCACATCAGCACGTGTAGGTGTTTTGGAAACGTATTTTCCAAGTGTGTTCAATATGAAATCCACTTCCTCGGCCAAAGCACGCGGTTCTAAAGATTCATTTTCGATCAGAGTGTCCGTGGTGCCTACCACTACTTTGTCGTGCCACGGAACGGCAAATAGTACTCGGCCATCGTCCGTTTTCGGGATCATTAGGGCATGGTCGCTTGGCAAAAAAGACCGATCCAATACAACGTGAGTTCCTTGGCTCGCACGCACTATTGGTGGCTGACTCACGTCATCCATCGCCAAAATGGTATCCACAAAAACGCCTGTGGCATTTATCACTGCTTTGGTTTTGAGCCGATGTTCTTTTTGTGCTTCTAAATCAATGAAAAATAATTCATTTATTTTATTTCCTTCAGTTTTAGCTAACGCGGTTACTTTGGCATAATTGAGCAAATGCGCCCCTTGTTCGACACAAGATTGGGCAAGATTAATTCCTAAACGAGAATCGTCAAACTGACCATCGTGATACAATACTCCGTTTTTGAGACCTGTTTTCTGAATACTTGGCAAAGCTGATTGAACGGCATTTTTACTCAACAATTCAGATTTGCCCAAACTGAGCACGCCAGCAAGTAAATCGTACACTTTCAGGCCGATGGTATAAAAAATGCCATCCCACCAATTGTAAGATGGAATCACAAACGACTGATTGTAAGTAACATGTGGTGCATTTTTGAGCAAAAGACCACGTTCGTGCAATGCTTCTAAAACTAATTTCACATTACCTTGAGCCAAATAGCGTACGCCTCCATGCA
>JAYVIX010000272.1:0-9505 GCA_043769845.1 Cytophagales bacterium | reverse complement strand
TCAAAACATTGTTTTAGGCAAAAACTATCCTCAAGGTGTGTACATTATTCAAGCCATAAGCGGAGATAAACGCAAAACTGTCAAGATTATTAAGTTGTAATTTGTTGTAGGTTAAAAACAGTAAAGGCTCGGTTTGCACCGGCCTTTATTGTTTAATGAAATAGTGTAATTATTTTGTAGATTAGGCAATAAAGTAAATTAACTCACCACCGAAATATATTTCACCAACACTCTCTTTGCAATCGGCAATACACTTTCCTGAAGTGGAGCATACGTTTTTGTTTCAATCAAATAAGTGGCAGGGTTGGGCATTTCCCTATTTCGTTTCACCAATTCTACTTTCATGTTTTCGTAGGTATTGCTGATGCTTTTAGGTTTTGTTTCTAAGTAGTTGAGATGAATGCCTCTGTATTTTTCTTCTGCCTGCGTAAAAATGGTCATGCGATAAGCATAGATATGGGTGTCCGAGGTAGAATGTGGGTTCAGAAATAAATAACCTTGTTCGGGATTTAAGGGACTGATTCCGACCGGTGTTATTTCCATTTTATTCTCGATGAATTCATAAATATCCCGCCCTTCGTACATGTGGTCCTTAAACATAGGGATCGAGAACTGGATGATATCTTCCAATTCAGTCATCATTTCATCATCTTGCACCATTTTTTCATAGGCCAAGGTGAGATGCTCAAAATCGGCAGTAGAAAGTTTACTGGGAAAATGTTCCTGCATCAACTTTTTGTTGTCTTTGATCGCCACCAAATTTTGATAGTGAAACAACAAATCGGCAAGGCAAGGGTAAAGTTTTTTCTCGTTAAAATTTTGTTTCACCTGTTGAAAATAAGCTAGAAGGAGATACTTCTTATACTCAAAATCTATCAAACCTTCCGTAAGCCAATTGTGACTGAGAGTTTCCATCGCATTTGATTTTGGTGTGATGCTATCTACGATTTTTTAGATGGAAAGTCAATAGAATAGAAACAGAAAGACAAAATCAGCGACATTCTTTCAGAGCAGTGACATTTGGCTGTTCTTTTACCTGAAATTTTGGCAGACAATTCCTATTGGCACAAAATATGTAAATTGGCTAAGTACAAATTTGTAACCTATAAAATTCAACACAATATGTCAAACGTGAGCATTAAACCGTTGGCCGACAGAGTTCTGGTACAACCAGCTGTGGCAGAGTCTAAGACAGCATCTGGTATCATCATTCCTGATACTGCGAAAGAAAAACCACAAAAAGGCGTAATCATTGCAGTAGGGGCAGGTAAAAAAGACGAGCCTATCACCGTGAAAGTAGGTGACAATGTATTGTATGGCAAATATGCTGGTACTGAAATCTCAGTAGATGGCAAAGAGTATTTGATCATGCGCGAGTCTGACATTTTTGCAGTATTATAATCGTATTGCGTATCTCGTAATCCGTATTTTGATTCCCAAAGGGAAACCCAACTATTAATTCTTAATTATTAACTATTAATTAAAAAAGCCATGGCTGCTAAAAGATTAGTGTTCGATACCGAAGCACGCGAAAAACTAAAAAAAGGTGTTGATATATTGGCGAATGCCGTAAAATCGACATTAGGTCCAAAAGGACGTAACGTAATTCTTGACAAAAAATATGGTGCTCCAGCAATAACTAAAGACGGTGTTACTGTAGCGAAAGACATCGAATTGAAAGATCCTATTGAAAACATGGGAGCTCAATTGGTGAAAGAAGTAGCTTCTAAAACAGCTGATTCGGCTGGTGATGGAACTACAACTGCAACAGTATTAGCGCAAGCTATCGTTACAGCTGGTTTGAAAAACGTAGCCGCTGGTGCAAATCCAATGGATTTGAAACGTGGTATCGACAAAGCGGTAATCGCAATTATCGAAGACTTGAAAAAACAGTCGAAACAAATCAGCAACAATTCTGAAATCGAGCAAGTAGCAACAATCTCTGCTAACAGCGACAGCGAAATTGGCAAAATGATTGCTGATGCGATGGAAAAAGTGGGTAAAGATGGCGTTATCACTGTTGAAGAAGCAAAAGGTACTGAAACTGAAGTGAAAGTAGTAGAAGGTATGCAGTTCGACCGTGGCTACCTTTCTCCTTATTTTGTTACTAATCCTGACAAAATGGAAGCTGAGCTTGAGAATCCATACATCTTGATCTACGACAAAAAAGTGTCTTCGATGAAGGAATTGCTTCCAATTTTGGAGCAAGTAGCACAAACTGGCAAATCTTTGGTAATTATCTCTGAAGAAGTAGAAGGCGAAGCTCTTGCTACATTGGTAGTAAACAAAATTCGTGGTGCACTAAAAATTGCTGCTGTAAAAGCTCCAGGTTTTGGTGACCGCAGAAAAGCAATGTTGGAAGACATCGCAGTCTTGACAGGTGGAACCGTAATTTCAGAAGAAAGAGGTTACAAACTAGAAGCTGCTACTTTGGAATTCCTAGGTACTGCCGAGAAAATCGTGATCGACAAAGACAATACCACTATCGTAAATGGTAGAGGCAAAAAAGAAGCAATCACTGGTCGTATCAACGAAATCAAAAATCAAGTAGCTAACACTACTTCTGATTACGATCGTGAAAAACTTCAAGAGCGTCTTGCTAAAATTTCTGGTGGTGTGGCTATCCTTTACATTGGTGCTGCTACTGAAGTAGAAATGAAAGAGAAGAAAGACCGTGTTGACGATGCATTGCATGCAACTCGTGCTGCTGTGGAAGAAGGTATCGTACCTGGTGGCGGTGTTGCTTTGATCCGTGCTGGTCACGTTCTTGATTCTGTTGAAACTCGCAACGAAGACGAAGCTACTGGTGTAAACATTATCCGTATCGCTATCGAAGCTCCATTGCGCACTATCGTGGCCAACTGTGGTGGCGAAGGTTCAGTAGTAGTTCAAAAAGTAAAAGAAGGCAAAGCTGATTTCGGTTACAACGCTCGTGAAGATCGTTATGAAAACATGATTGCTGCAGGTGTATTAGACCCTACGAAAGTAACTCGTTTGGCTTTAGAAAACGCTTCTTCAATCGCCTCGTTACTTCTTACAACTGCTTGCGTAATCGCAGATGAAGAGGAAGAAAAAGCACCAGCAGCTCCTATGGGCGGTGGTGGAATGGGTGGCATGTACTAAGCCATTCTTTTTCTAAGAATAATTAAAAGTCCCTCTTCCGATTTGGAA
Organism: Cytophagales bacterium; assembly: GCA_043769845.1. Lineage (GTDB taxonomy): Bacteria > Bacteroidota > Bacteroidia > Cytophagales > UBA9547 > UBA9547. The sequence continues at coordinate 6,334 of JAYVIX010000272.1, read as the reverse complement.
GAGGGACTTTTTGGTTTTCAGAAAATATTCAGAATGAAATCAAGCGTGAATCTTTCTAATCAGCGTCATTAGCGTGCTATTAATCTACATTCCTCAAATCATCAATCGTTTTGATCGGATTGGCAGAACCGAAAACGAAATTTCCAGCCACCAACAAATCAGCTCCCGCAGCGGCCAAAATTGGTGCATTTTCCATATTCACACCGCCATCTATTTGAATAATCGTTTTTGCATTATGTTGGCGGATAAGATTATGCAAGCGGTTGATTTTAGTATAGGTAAGTGGCAGGAATTTCTGACCACCAAATCCTGGATTTACCGACATGATGTTTACCACATCCACATCTTGAATAATATCATTCAAAACATCAATGCTTGTGTGTGGGTTGATCGCCACGCCAGCCAAACAACCTCTACTTCTAATATGATCCAAGGCGCGATGCAAATGTGTACACGCTTCGTAATGAATCGAAAGAATTTTTGCACCCAAATCGATAAACACATCCAGATAGCGCTCAGGTTTTTCGATCATCAAATGAATGTCGGCAGGTTTGGTAGAAATGCGCTGTACCGCTTGAATGACAGGAATTCCGTACGAGATATTTGGCACAAACATTCCATCCATCACATCAAGGTGTATATAGTCGGCCTTACTTGCATTTAACATTTCTACCTCCTTTTCAAGATTCAAAAAATCGGCCGCAAGCAGCGAAGGCGAAACCATTATATTGCTCATTGTACATCTAATTTTGCCCAAAAATAATAAACGTATCGCATATTCAGGCGCATTTGCGCATTTCACAGTTTTAATCTCGAAACTAAATCGAACTTTGCGTTTTGAGAAGTTAATCTGCGAAATTTCTACCTCCAAAAAAATCTGCGATCACTCTGTTCTTTTGAATCTTTATTTCCAAATTGCTTTCAAATATAATCTACTATGAATATTAAGTATTTTTCATTTATTATTGCACTTTCATTATTTGTTTTCTCTTGTAAAGAATCTCCAAAAGAGGAAGTGAAAGAGGAGAAAAAAGCAATTCCGCAAGGTCAAGTACAAGCCGATATTTCGATTTTTCAAGATAGTGCCTCATTTGCTTGGAAAAATATGACGGAAGCCGATGATCAGAAAATCGCTTTTACCAAAAGGCTCTTGGACGAAATTTCGTACATGCCAAAATACGACATCATGAAACATACCAAGCTCATGGAAATGTGTAAAGCATTGAAAGCCAAACGTTATTCAGAAGAAGGCATTCTAGTTTCAGCTTCGATCGACCAATACGATGCCTCGACCGATAGTTTGCTTTCGGCAGTGAAAGTATTTGTAGTGGCTACGCCAAACGTAGAAAATTATCCTTTGGTAAATGATCTTTTGAAAGACATTACCGCTTTGGAAAACGATGTGGTCACGCACCGTGTCGTGTATGATTCGTGGGTGCAACGCTACAATCAGTTATTGGACGAACAAAAAGACGCACTTGCATCGTTTGGAGAACCATATGCAAGTCTGAAAAAGAAAGGAATGTTTCAATTAGAATAAATAATTTCCCCAAAAAACAGTTTTTGAAAGGTCGCTTGCTCCATCATGCGACTTTTACTTTTTTACTTTCAAAAACTTAGAATCACTTTAATCGTTCAAGATTCAAAATGTTTGACTATGAAATTGTTATATACTAAAAATCTGATTTTTCTTTTGCTTTTTTCTTCCACTTTGTTTGCTCAGGATATTGTTTTAAAGCTAAAGCCCGAATTTCAAGATTATCTGTCAAGCAATACAATTGCCAACAAGCGTTTGAAAAGTTTGTTTGACGCAATGAATGTGAGAAAGGTAGAAAGCATTCTGAAAGTAAAACATCCCAAAGCGACTTCTCTGGATCGTACTTATTCTTTGTTTCTAGCTGATAATCAATACAAAAACGCAGTTGCAACAGCTTTACTACAATCAGGTTATTTCGAATATGTACAAGTGAGAGAAACTAAAACAATTACACCTCTTCATTTGCCAAACGATCCTTTTGCACAACCAACTACAGGCTCACAATATTATTTGGATAAAATAAATGCTTACAAAGCCTGGGACATTAGCAAAGGCGATACCAATGTGGTGGTGTGTATTGTGGATAATGGAATTGAAGCGACTCATCCTGAATTTCAGAATAAAATTAAATACAATGCAGCCGATCCTGTAGACGGAATTGATAATGACAAGGATGGGTATGTGGATAATTACATGGGATGGGACATCGCAAATGACGATGCTATTCCAGAAGACAGTACGGGAGCGGTGGCGCATGGAACTGAAGTTTCGGCATTGGCTGCGGGGCTCACAAACAACGGAATCGGAATAGCGTCAGTGGGCTATAATTGCAAATTTATTCCTGTTAAAATATTTAACAATACCAGCGCAAGTGGAAATAAAGCGTATGAAGCAGTTATTTATGCGGTACAGCATGGTTGTAAAGTGATAAACATGTCTTGGGGAAGTATAGGAGGATTTGATCAGTACGAACAAGCCGTCATGAATTATGCCGCTATCGACAATGATGTAGTGCTTGTAGGGGCTTCTTACCCGCAAGATGGCATGGTTTTTACAACGCCTGCCGATTATGAAAATGTACTTTCAGTAGCTGCTATTCGCCCAAACGATCTGAAAGCCATTCCGCAAGCGACACATTATTGGATAGATCTTTCAGCCCCGAGTATTGATGTTTTTACTGCGAATATCAATGGTGGATATCGCTACAATTCTGGAGTCTCCTTAGGTGTTCCGTTGGTGACAGGAGCAGCCGCTTTAGCCCGAAGTGTTTATCCGTGGATGAATTCAACCCAGATTCAAGAACTTTTGCGCGTGACCGCAACCAATATTGATACGATTGGAACAAATAAAAATTACAAAGAAAAAATGGGATATGGCCGTTTGGATGTGTACAAAGCTTTGTCAGATACAACTATTCCTGCTATTAGAATTTCAGAATATAGTCTTCATGCCTTAAATGGCGATACAGTCAGCATGGAGTTAGGTTTTAAAAATTATTTATGGCCTTCGAAAAATTTGAAATTCGATTTTAGGCAAATAAATGGAGGTTTCGAAATCTATGATTCTACCACAACTATTGGTATTGTAAAAATGGGCGATTCTGCAGCAACCCCAAAAGGAAGCATCAAATTTAGAATTCTGCCATTTACGTCTGCAAATAGTTCAGAATTGATTCGAATTGGGATTTCTGATTCTGCAAATCATTATATTGATTATCAGTATTTTTATCTGGATAAAAAATCAGTAATACCTCTACTTATTACAAAAAATGAGATTTCTGATTTAAGTGTTTTGGAAGAGTTTAAATTATTTCCGAATCCTTGTAATGAAAATTTATTCATTGAATTTGAAGAAGCAGAAGAAGTCTCTATTACTGAACTTTCAGGAAAAAAAATGGCAATTTTTAGCAAGCCTTCCGAAATCGTATCTGTCAATATGAAAGATTGGCCTGCAGGCGTATATTTAGCCCATGTTCGAACTTTGAATGGTTCGTTTACAAAGAAATTTTTGAAAAAATAAAGAATCAATGCGTGAAATAGTAGCAGAAATTGTCACCATCGGAGATGAAATCCTTTTCGGTCAAATAACAGATACCAATTCTCAATGGTTGGGCGAACAACTAAGTTTGATGGGAATCAAACTGAAACGCAAGATTTCGGTAGGGGATGAGCTTTCAGAACTTTTACAGATTTTTCAAGAATCCGAGTCAAGAGCAGACATTGTCATTCTCACAGGCGGACTTGGTCCTACTTCAGACGATATCACCAAGCCAGCACTTTGTCAGTATTTCGGCTGTGGTTTGAAAATGGACGAAGAAGTACTTGCCCACGTAACCGATTTTTTTGTAAAACGAAATAGACCGATGATCGAAACGAATAAAATGCAGGCGGCAATTCCTGAAATTTCGACCGTTTTGTTCAATCGATTAGGAACTGCTCCAGGTCTTTGGGTCGAGCGAAACAACAAAGTATTCATCTCGCTTCCAGGGGTGCCGCACGAAATGAAGGAAATCATGACATCAGGCGGTTTTCCAAAACTGAAAGCCAAATTCAATCCGCCAGTCATCGTACATAAAGTCATTCGGACAGTCGGAGTGGGCGAATCGTTTTTAGCCGAAATGATTAAAGATTGGGAAACAAATCTGCCTCCTCATATTAAATTAGCCTATTTGCCTTCTTTGGGAATGCTAAAATTGCGCTTGACAGGTAAAGGCGACAATGAAAGTACGCTCGAAAAAGAACTGTCCGAACAAACGGTTTTATTGCAAAAAATCATTGCGCCACATATATATGGTTATGACGAAACAGAATTTGAACAAGCTGTTGGCCAATTGTTGAAAGCCAAAAATCTCACTATCGCCACAGCCGAAAGTTGTACTGGCGGAGCCATTGCATCTATTATCACATCAGTATCAGGGGCTTCTGCCTATTATTTGGGTTCAGTAGTAGCTTACAACAATTCGGTTAAAACGAATATTTTAGGAGTAAAATCTGCTACATTGACCGCGCATGGAGCTGTTTCAGAAGAAGTTGTGAAAGAAATGGCCGAAGGTGTTCGACTCAAATTGGGCGCAGATATCGCAATAGCCACATCAGGCGTTGCTGGCCCAACAGGAGGCACGCCCGAAAAACCGGTTGGTACCGTTTGGATTGCTTTTTCAGACAAAACAAAAACAATCACCAAAAAACTCCAGCTCACCACAGAGCGAAACTTAAACGTAAAAATCACCATCGCTCAAGTGCTGGACATGATTCGAGAGAATTGTTAAAATAAGTAGCTTGCATCGTTTTGTTGTTCTTTTTGCACATTTTAGTATGAATAAATCTGTTTTGGCCACCTTGGCTGTTTTTCTTTCTTGGAGTTTTATTCCCGTTTTCGCACAATACAAGTATTCGTTAAAAGATTTTTATGCCGAAGATTCCGTCCTAGCCAAACGAGTCGAGGAAGTTTTTGCCACCTTGAACCAAGAAGAAATCGTTGGTCAAATGATTATTCAAGCAGTTGGCAAGCTTGGTAAAAAAACAAGCGATGTAAAGAAGCTGATCAAAGCGCATCGTTTAGGCGGAATAATTTTACTGAGTGGAGAAAAGCGTTCATTTCAGCGAATGGTAAAAAGTCTTGATTCTACCGTTGAAAGTTCACATTCTTTACCAATACTGTATAGCGCAGATGCCGAGCCAAGCTTAGTAAATCGGAAAATTATTGGTACAAAAAAAGTGAATATTACTTCATCTATAAAAAGCGTTCAACAATGTCGTTGGACAGCTGCCACTATCAGTAAAGATCTGATGGACATGCGCGTCAGGCAGAATTTTGCACCAATCTGCGATCTTTCAACAGGCAACAAAGCAATTGGAAATCGCAGTTTTGGTTCAGATCCAGATTCCGTCATTATGCTCGCCAACGCCTTTATTCAATATTCGCAACAAGTAGGAGTAGCCGCCACCGCCAAACATTTCCCAGGCCACGGTTTCGTAAAAGGCGACACCCATCACGAACTAGTCTATATAGATGGTGATCTCAAAGAAACCGATGTTTATAAACCACTCATTGCCAATGGCGTCATCGGAATCATGATTGCCCACATCGCCATCAAAAACAACACACTATACGATACCAAAGGACTTCCATCCAGTTGCTCTCAAGTAGTCGTAACCAAACTATTGAAAGAAGAAATGGGATTCAAAGGGCTAGCAATATCAGATGCTATGAATATGAAAGCCGCCACCGACATTCCCCAAGCATCCCTCAAAGCCGCCCAAGCAGGCTGCGACATGATCCTCATGCCACTCAACGAAAACGAAGCCATTCAAAGCATCTCCACCGAAATGAATCAGAACGAAGCATTTAAGTTCCAAATCCAAACATCAGTCAAGAAGATTATCCGATTGAAAATTTGCACGGGGCTATTATAGGCAGATTATTTTTGGCGCATCCTACCTGTCCCGTGAAAAACGGTGCAGGTAGGTCGGGCTATCCACTCCAATCTTTTTTTGCTGAAGGGCGCAAAAAAAGGATTTCCGTTTCTATCCCTTGCGCGAGGATTCACGAATTGGTTACAAGGAAAGCCCACCTATAGAAGTGATGGATTTTGCGATGTTGATTTCAAGCATGGGAATGAGTTTCGAAATACTAAGAATTTGTGCCGTATTGTTGATTTTAGCAATTGAGTCCAATATGGATTCGATTATAGTTAGGTGCTTTGTTTTAGTTCAGATGCGTTATTTGGGATATGTTTTGAGGATTGTCATGTTTTTATTTTAAAATCATAAGAATTTTAGTGATTTATTTATTTGA
>JAYVIX010000271.1:0-9052 GCA_043769845.1 Cytophagales bacterium | reverse complement strand
GAAAACAATGGTTATGCGATGGGTACTTCGGTACAACGTACCTCGAACGTAACTGAACTGTACACAATTGGCGAATCGTACGACATGCCTTCATACGCTGTAGATGCGATGAAAGTAGAAGAAGTTCATTTGGCTACTGCACAAGCAGCCGATCGTGCTCGCAAAGGCGATGGCCCTACGTTATTGGAATTTAAAACGTACAGATACAAAGGTCACTCGATGTCTGACCCTGCCAAGTATCGTACCAAAGAAGAACTAGAAGCATACAAAGCGCAAGACCCAATAGAGCAAGTAAGAGACGTTATCTTCAAAAAGAAATACGCCACTGAAGCAGAACTAGAGGCTATTGACGCTAAAATAAAAGTAACGGTAGAAGCATCTGTTAAGTTTGCAGAAGATTCTCCGTTCCCTGACAAATCAGAAGCGTACAAAGATGTGTACGTGCAGGAAGATTATCCTTTCAATATCGACTAATCTTTAGTTTGTATCATAAAAAAGGCCTTCGTGATGAACGAAGGCCTTTTTTATGTCTGAACATTGTTCAATATTGCATGTTCAAAGGACCTCAACCATGGTTGAGGTAGATCTAGATATAGAATGCAGAACTATTTACTCTCGACTATTAACTCTCGACTATTAACTTTTAACTACTTTTTAGGCATTTTCAACGAATAGACATAAAAACTATCTTGCTGACAAATCAATTGGTTGAAATAGGGTTTGAATTGTGCATCTTCTACAATTGATCTTCGACTGACATACATATATTTCGCTCCTCTTTTGATATAATCTTTCAATTGAGAGGCTTCGAAAGGTACTTCTTCGAGAAAACAGAATCCTTTTTTTCGCAGAAAATAAAAGTAAATGCAACGGGAATTGTCTGGCCCTACGACACAAAGCGCATTATTAGGCACTGCATTTTGGAGCTTGAGAAGTGATGCTTCGTTATAAAATACGTTGGTGGCGCTTTTTTCATCTTCTAAAAAACGAGATGGTACAATGCGTGCGAAAGCTAAAATGGGTTGGGCTAAAAGCAAAACAACCAGATAGATTCTAAGCTTAGGATTTTGAAACAAATGAAAAGCTCCATATGCTGAAGCGATTGTCAAAATGGGCAAATAAGGCATCATGTAGTAATCATGATGTTGCATGCGGACTAATTCGAAAAGATGATAGACCACAAAGATGCCAGCCCATGCAAAAAAGGCATTCCGAAGTATCGAATTGTCCGTTTTCCTAACAAATAGGAAATAACCGCTGGCAAGCAAAAATGCGAAGGAAACATAATTGAGAATCAGCTCAGGCAAAGACTGAGTCAGGTTCGACATTAAGATCGAAAAACCTGTTTTTAAGTCAGTTTCTGGGTTTAGGGTGAGGCCAATATCGGTAAGGCCACTTTTTAGGATAAGCCAACTGGCGTATTTATACCATGCCAACGAAATGCCAGAGGTCAAGGCGCCAAAAATGGCAAACCCTACCCAATGTTTTACAGTCAAAACATGCTTTTGCTGATAAACATATGCCAGAATGAAGAAACACAATGCCAAGTATTGCAGTTTGGTAAGCCCTGCGAGTGTCACCAATAGCAACGCCATCAACATATAAAAAGTGGAACTTTGATTTTCTAACACCCAACTTTTAAACCATTTCAGAAAGAAATAAAGCCCCCAAATGGAAGCTGGTAAAGCCAAATCGTCTGGCAGAGCGGTGATGGCGTAGTAAAAAAGCATGGGCGACCAAGTATACGCCCAAGAGGCAATATTGGAAATCAATCTGTTGGAAGTCAGAGCATTGGTTAATAAATAAATTCCCCAAATACCCAGTAAATGAAGTAATAAACAATAAGCTCTTTGAATGAAATAAATTTCTCCTGATAGTTGATAAATGGAGGCTAATAAAATCTCAAAACTGGGAAACTGACTACCTGTGATTCCATCTGTTTCAAAGCGATTATCTACACGTGGTTCAAAAACGTTCATTCCTTCTTCATAGAAATTGCGCGCCATGGCCAATGTGTTGGCTTGTCGCCAAAGATGCATGGATTTTGGTGGCATGTTTAGGAAAAACACGTGCAACAAAACCGTTAGCACAATCGTGAAAACGACACATTTGGGACTATTCAGAAACTGAATTATTTTCGACATCTTTTTTATTTTACTTCTGCAATAAAAGTCTCGCATGTAGAAGAAGTGGCAAAAGCATCTTTTTTTGTTAAAATACCAGCCATTTCCTCATTTGGATGTTTCAGCCCAATCACCAAGTCTCCCTTTTTTAGGTCAGCAGGAAGTGCTTCGACCATAATTGCTTGTGGATAGTACCAGCATATCCAAGTGTATACATTAGATGGCGTACTTTTTTGAAAATAGATGTTACGCTTTTTCAAAAAAGATTCATTTCGCAACATCATCTCAATTTGGGTTTGGTTGTTGCTAGTGCTTTTCAAATGATCCAACTGGCGCACAAGCGTGAAGCCTAAAGTAGCCAAAACCAAATAAGTAAACCATTTCCATTTAGCAGCGATATTTTCAACAAAAAAAACGGCAAAAACTGCCAATAGAAATAGGGTAGGGGCAGCATACCAATCGAGCTTGTGCATCCCGAATGTGAGCAAAATAGCAGGCGGAATGAGGACGCAAAGGCACAATAGCAGAAAATCACCTTTCATACTGGCTATTTTTGATTTTTTGAAAACCAAATAACCCCAAAACAAGATGCCAGCATAGGCAAAATAATTCCAAATGTTGAACCTACTATCAAGTGTGTGAACGAAAAACGCCCAGTTTTTTTCTACTGGATGTCCATCGAAATGAGAGGACGTGAAGCGCATCCATGTGTCGTATATAATCATGGTCTCCCATGCATTGTCGCCTGCGTAGGTGCCTTGTTTATAGGTCGTTCCGAAAAATAAAACTATAGTAAACCACATCAAAACGCAGAAAATATAAATGCTAGAACCAAGCCAGAAATACTTATCCATCAGGATATTTTTCAACCTTTTGCTAAAAAGTAAAAAGAGAAAAATGCCAGGGAGGAAATACAAGCTTGCAGTGGTTTTCAGTAGGAAACTGAGGCCAAGAAAGACGCCCCAATAGATTGCGTGCCGCTTTTTTTCAAAAAATAAATACTGAACAAAATGATAAAGGAAAGCTGTCAAGAAGAAAATTAATTCAGCATCCATATCGGCCGAACGACCTACATGAAATCCGATGATTCCTTTGCTCCCGATCAACAAAAGACAAATGAGTAGACTCCAGCTTTTTGAAAAGAAGTCGGTTGAAAGACGAAAACAATAGACCATAAAAAACAAAATGGCACAAATTGAGCTAAATCTTGCGCCCCAGATACCGTAACCAAGAAGCTTGTACCCAGCGATGATCAACCAGCTTTTCAATGGCGGACGTGCCACCCATTCGTCTGGCTCGTGCATATAATGTAGATTGATGTAGTCGCCATTGTGCAGCATTTCGAAGGCATTGGCAGTAAAACGACCTTCGTCAAATTCGTTCAGTTGAAAAGAAGGCAAGTACCATACTTCAAAAACCAAGGTCACAACTAGTAGTAAATACAGTTGCCAAGTACTCAAAAACGATTTTAGATCAGACATTAAATCTTTTTTACAAAAAAGGAAATGACAAAATAAAGTATTTTAGCGGATTAGCTTCCATAAGTTTGGAAAGGCTTGCTGAAAAAAATCAACAAATGAAACACACGATTGGCATTCTTGTCCCGATGCAAGAAGAAGTAGAACTCCTTTATTCTGAAATACATGGGACTAAAACAGTAAAACTTGCATCTCGTATTTTTTATCTTGGAAAATTAGAAGGCCAAGATGTTGTGTTGGCTAAATCGGGAATTGGCAAGGTTGCTTCTGCATATACGACTTCGTTGTTGATTCATCATTTCAACGTAAATGCGATTTTGGTGACTGGTGTGGCGGGTGGAATCGCGGACAAAATAAGTGTCGGAGATTTGGCAATTGCCACACAAGCCGTACAGCACGACATGGATTGTAGGCCTTTGTTTCCTCAGTTTGAAATTCCTACTACAGGCATTACTTATTTTGAATCAGACGAAAACCTGACGAATACTCTTTTACAAGCAGCTCAATCGTTTACTGAAAATGATTTCGACAAAGCCATCAGCCAAGAAGTGATGACCGAATTAGGCATACATAAACCAGCCATTCATTCTGGACTTTTGGTGAGTGGCGACCAATTTATCGGCACCGAAAACCAGTGGCAAAAAATCAGAAACGAACTTCCAACAACGCTTTTTGTAGAAATGGAAGGAGCTGCCGTGGCGCAAGTGTGCCACGATTCTAATATTCCTTGGTGTAGCATCCGTACTATTTCCGACAAGGCCAATTCTGCGGCTCACTTAGATTTTAATCTTTTTCTCAACCATGCTGCCAAGATTTATACAGCTGGTGTGGTGAAACGTTTTGTTAGGCAAGTAAGTAGTTAACAGTTAATAGTCTGTAGTTAATAGTTCTGTATTTACTTTAAAACCAAGTACTTTTAGATTTTCAAAGTCGAATGTTTAAATGGGAAGCCTGAATTTTATATGAAACGTATTTTAATTCTACTTTTATTCTCTTTGGGCCATGTGTTGCTTGCTCAGCCTAGCTATGTCGCAAGTAATTATATTCCCGTCATGATGGGGGATTCACTCCAAAATGCTTGGGTTGGCGGAGTCAATTCGTCCACTTTTGCGTCTTTTGATTTCGATGCGGATGGTTCTGATGATTTGCTGGTGCTAGACCGCGCACACGATCGTGGGCTTGTTTTCTTGGCGAAAAATGGCAAATACCAGTATTCTGCTCACTATTCATTGCTTTTGCCAGAGCTTCAGAAATACGCACTTTTCTACGACTACGACCGTGACGGACGCAAAGACCTTTTTACTGCTACATTTTTAGGAATCAAAGCATATCGGAATACTGCGACCCAAAATAATGTTTCGTTTGAAACAGTTGCCTCTCCGATTTTTACTTTTTATCCGCCCGATTATGCCAATATGAATATTACTTTGAACGATATTCCTACTTTAAGTGATTTGGATAACGATGGCGATATGGACATTCTACATTTCAACAGTACGAGCGGTGCTTCGCTCGTTTGGGAGCGAAACATGAGTGTTGAAAAATACGGAAAGCCTGATAGCCTAGACTTTAAACAGACGGACGATTGTTGGGGAGGTTTTCAGGAACAACTTTGCAAAACGTATTATTTCGGATTCAATTGCAAAAACAATTTCCGTTTGGAACATGTGGGCGCAGGTGCTGTACTCGCTTTCGATACCGATAATGATGGTGATAAGGATATTTTGATAGGGAAAGAAGATTGTTCGAATCTGAATTTTATCGAAAACAAAGGCAATTCTAGTACCGCTTTTTTTAATAAACTGAACTCTGCATTTCCAAGTCCCCAACCTATAGAACAGCTTCTGTATCCAATTTCATTTTTAGAAGACATTGATTTTGACAGCAAAAAAGACCTGATTATTTCGACAGGTTCTGAAATGCCAGACGAAACCGATTTGAGTAAAAATATGTGGTGGTACAAAAACACAGGAACAAACGAGATTCCCGTTTTCAGTTTTCAGTCCAAAGATTTTTTGCAAAATACAATGATTGATTTGGGACAAAATACTCATCCCGCTTTTGCCGACAAAGATGGTGATGGCGATTTGGACTTGTTCATTAGCAATTCGACCAATCAAACAAGTGCTGGCGCAAGCATTTTTTATTTTGAAAACACAGGCAACATATCCAGTCCAAGTTTTGTCTTGCGAGACAGTAATTATTTGAATTTGGCCAGTTCGCTCCACTCTGAAATCGAAATTTCATTTTCGGATTTAAATAATGATTCTAAAACAGACCTCATTCTAGTTTCGGCAAAGGACAATGCTATTGCTACTTCCATTTATTACAATCAAGCAAACGTTGGCCTTGAATTTGGAAGTGCAATTCCTTTGGATATATCATTGACCGAAATAGCTGCGATTCAATTTCATGATTTGAATAATGACAATTTGCAAGATGCGTTAGTTGGAAATAGTTCAGGAAACGTAATTCATTTTAAAAATACAGGTACTATTTCTGCACCAATCTTCACGCTTGTTACAAACTACTTTGGCGCAATCGAAAACTCCGAAACTCAAATAGGTATCACCATTGCGGATGTCGATTCAGACGATAAACCTGATTTGATTTCAGCTGCCGACAATGGTACAATGATGTATTATTCAGACTTTAAAAGCCAAACCAATCCATTTTTAGGTCAAAAACTTTCCGATCATATGCCAAATGGCTATCGACTAAGCATCGCCTCGGCCGATTTGGATCACGACAAAATGCCCGAAATGGTCATCGGGAATGATAATGGCGGATTGCAACTGCTTATAAATGATCAAGTGCTCAGCATCTTAAGAGATGCAATAAAAGTTGATTCTGAAATCAAAATCTACCCAAACCCAACTACTGGAAGTTTTGAAATGCAAACTTCAAAATCAGGAGAAATGCAAATAAAAGACCTGTTTGGTAAACTACTTTTTGCCAAATATCTTGAAGCAAATCAGAAATCAAACCTCGAATTGAATTTAGAAAAAGGCATTTACATTGTTTCTTTCGAACGAGGCGAAACAAAAAAACTGATCGTAAACCGCTAAAACACAAATCAAACTAATAATAGTGATTGATTCCTAATTGATAACAAATAATAGCGAATTGATTACTGTTTTTTGTGTTTGTGATTCAGATAGAAACATTTAGCTTTGCAGTCCGAAAAACCGATTTCCTTCATTTTATATAAACATGGCAAGCATAGGTAAAGTTACCCAAGTGATTGGCCCCGTGGTGGACGTTTCGTTCGAGGGTGTTGCACTCCCAAAAATCTTTAACGCTTTGGTAGTGACCAAACCCAACGGTCAAAAACTAGTATTAGAAGTTCAACAACACCTTGGTGAAGACAGAGTTCGTACCATTTCGATGGAAGGAACAGAAGGACTTCAGCGTGGAACTGAAGTAGTTGATACAGGTTCTGCGATTTCGATCCCAACAGGCGAAAACATCAAAGGTCGTCTTTTCAACGTAGTTGGAGATGCAATTGATGGTATCGTTCAACCAACAGGCGGTTCTCTTCCTATTCACCGCAAAGCCCCTCGTTTCGAGGATCTTTCTACTTCTTCAGAAGTATTGTTCACAGGTATCAAAGTAATTGACCTTTTGGAACCTTATGTAAAAGGTGGGAAAATTGGTCTTTTTGGTGGTGCTGGTGTTGGAAAAACAGTATTGATTCAAGAATTGATCAACAATATTGCCAAAGCATACGAAGGTCTTTCGGTATTTGCTGGTGTGGGCGAGCGTACTCGTGAGGGTAACGACTTACTACGCGAGATGATCGAATCAAACATCGTACGTTATGGTGACGCTTTCAAACATTCGATGGAAGAAGGCGGATGGGACTTGAGCAAAGTGGACATGGAAGCTTTGAAAGAATCTCAAGCAACATTCGTATTTGGTCAGATGAACGAACCACCAGGTGCACGTGCTCGTGTGGCTTTGACTGGTCTTACAGTTGCTGAATATTTCCGCGATGGTGATGGCGAAGGCAAAGGACGTGATATCCTTTTCTTTATCGACAATATCTTCCGTTTTACACAGGCAGGTTCTGAGGTATCTGCACTTTTGGGTCGTATGCCATCTGCGGTAGGTTACCAACCAACATTGGCTACCGAAATGGGAACCATGCAAGAGCGTATTGCTTCTACAAAAAGAGGCTCAATTACTTCAGTACAAGCGGTTTATGTACCTGCGGATGACTTGACTGACCCTGCGCCAGCTACAACGTTTGCCCACTTAGATGCTACTACAGTACTTTCTCGTAAGATTGCAGAACTAGGAATTTATCCTGCGGTGGATCCTTTGGACTCTACTTCTAGGATTCTTTCGGTAGAAGTATTGGGCGAAGAGCATTACGGAACGGCTCAAAAAGTAAAAGAAATTCTACAGCGTTACAAAGAATTGCAAGATATCATCGCCATCTTGGGTATGGACGAGCTTTCTGAGGAAGACAAGCAAGTAGTAAACCGTGCAAGACGTGTACAACGTTTCTTGTCTCAACCATTCCACGTGGCCGAACAGTTCACTGGTTTGAAAGGCGAGTTGGTAGAAATCAAACAAACCATCAAAGGCTTTAACATGATTATGGACGGTGAGTTAGATCATCTTCCAGAAGCAGCTTTCAATCTTGTTGGTACTATCGAACAAGCGATAGCCAAAGGCGAAAGATTGATGGCAGAAGCACTCAAATAATTATGAATGATGAGTGATGAGTTATAAATTCATCACTCATCATTCATCACTCATAATTTAAGAGAGATGTATTTAGAAGTAATTACTCCAGAAAAAAAAGTATTTGAGGGCGAAGTGATTTCTGCTACGTTTCCTGGTGCTAGTGGCAGTTTTCAGGTATTGAAAAACCACGCTCCTTTGATCAGTACTTGTACTACAGGTGTGGTAAAAGTGAAGACACAAAGTGAAGAAAAAAGCTTCACTATTGATGGTGGAGTAGTAGAAGTATTGAGAAATAAAGTGGTTTTATTGGCCGAAAGCATTCAATAATCTCATTTCAACATTCATTTCAAAAAGAGAGGCATTCGTAATGAGTGCCTCTCTTTTTGATTTTTACTGATTGCTATTCGAAAACATCCGTCAGATCGAGTTCCAAACCTGGAGAAGTGATATTTTTGGCTTGTTTCAAACCAAAATCAGCATATTTTCTAAGTAAAATATTCAAGACCATCTTGTTGAAACCGTCCGACCATTCAGTGAATCATCAAAGATGTACTTAGTGGTTCATTTGGTTAGACTACATTTTTGGTGACATTTTCCCAAGCTACTAAATAATCCAACACAACTAATTTTATTACTATATTATTGTAATTTCACTACTGCTTTGTTTTAGTTCAGATGCGTTATTTGGGATATGTTTTGAGGATTGTCATGTTTTTATTTTAAAATCATAAGAATTTTAGTGATTTATTTATTTGA
>JAYVIX010000270.1:0-3328 GCA_043769845.1 Cytophagales bacterium | reverse complement strand
AGTCCATTCGCTGCACAACTTTTGCAAACAATTGTCGCTCTCATTCTTGTTCATACTTCTACTTTCGAACATGTCCTAACCTTTATCGGCTTCACCCTCAGCCTTTTTACCTGCCTTACAGTAGGAGGAATTTTTATACTTCGGAAGAAATTTCCAATTTCAACAGGATTCAAAACTTGGGGTTATCCGTTCACACCACTGTTTTTCCTGATTGTCGATTTTCTAATGATGGGATATATTTTCCAATCGAATCCTTGGCAATCTTTAGCAGGATTGGGAACGGCAGGTTTAGGAGCTGTAATTTATTATTTTAGTTCAAAGTCCAAAGTTTAAAATTCAATAGAATCTTGATATTTCAACAATGAACATGGAACTTTAAACTTTGAACTAAAAAAAATGTCGCTACTTCACAAGCTAAACCTTCGAGCCAAAACAGAAAGCAATACAGGTTTTGGTGTAAATGCCACGGATTATGGCGGCCGATTCCTGAACAGAGATGGTCGGGCAAATATCCAACCTATTAATATTGGTTTTTTTGCACGTACCAGTTGGTTTCATACCATGCTCGAACTGAAATGGTGGATGTTTCTTGGCTTGATTTTATTCTCTTTTATAACGATCAATCTGTTTTTTGCTACACTGTATTACCTAATTGGTGTAGAACATCTAGGCGGATTAATTTCAGAATCAAAATGTGATCAATTTATAGAAGCTTTTTTCTTTAGTACCCAAACGTTTACCACGGTTGGTTATGGAAGAATAAATCCGACTGGTTTTTTAGCGAATATCCTTTCTTCCTTAGAAGCACTTACTGGACTTACCACATTTGCATTGGTAACAGGTCTTTTGTATGGGCGTTTCAGCAAACCAAAAGCCTATATTCGTTTTAGCGAAAATGCTGTAATAGCTCCATATAAAGATGGCATTGCACTCATGTTGCGACTAGTTCCTTACAAAAACACCTATTTGACTGATGCCGAAGCAAAACTAACATTGGGACTTGGAATTGAAGAAAACGAAAAAATGGTTAACCGTTTTTACCCTTTAGAAATGGAATTTTCAAAAGTAAACGCACTTCCGCTCAGCTGGACCATAGTGCATCCTATCACAGAAGACAGTCCACTTTTTAAACTAACACCCTATGATTATGCCAACATGCGTGGCGAAGTAATAGTGTACATTAAAGCATTTGACGACATGTTCAGCAATACAGTAGCTGCTCGTTTTTCTTATATTTTCAAGGAAATAATTGTAGGAGCAAAATTCGCACCCATGTATTTCCGAAGTGAAGAAGGAAACAGGACCATTCTTGATTTTGATAAATTAAATCAATTCAATAAAGTGGATGTTTCGAATGTATTTGCAAAACAACAAGCTGATTCCTTTTGAAAAAGCTCTTCAAGAATTACAAAACCCTTGAAGAGCTAAAAAATCAATTCAGAGGATTGGCCACTGCCAAATATTTCACTTCGCAATTTACTGCAATATCATTGGTATAGGTTTTTACCAAAGCAGTTTGGATTCTCAGTTTATAGTCGGCTCCTTTTAAATACTCAGAAATATCCGCTTTTTGTGCCGTAAGCTGCAGTATACCAGATGCTGGGCTAATTTTATTTATATCATTTTTTGTAGCAATGAGTACTTCAGGCTTACCAGTAGCACTAATATAAATACTGATCGATTTCATAAACGCAAAAGTCTGTCCTGCAGGCGTTTTTACTGTCAGCTGGACATTTTCAATCGTAAGCGATTTCAGTTTATTGATATCCGCTTTGTTTTTCTTGAACTCGTCAGGAGCCGTATTGACGATAGAAGGCGTGGTGACGGTTATTGTCGAGTCTGGAATATTGTGAACCGAATCTGCCACTTTCGGAAGTGTAAAAAGATTGTTTGTCGAAAACTGAAAGGAGACGTCCAGAATCTCTTTCAAATCTTCTTTGTCTTTTTTGCATGATGCAAATAAAAGTAATGAGCAAAAAACTAATGAAATATATTTCATGTTAATTATGGATTTTAAAATACAAATTACTATTTATAACGAACAACTCCATCTATTTGCCTACGAATCCATCCTTGTTTTCTTCTAAGAGTTGCGTTAGGTTTTGTGGGATTCCATTTCAGTGGCAATGGGAATACCGATGCAATGGCGGCCGATTCGGCTTTGGTTAGATTTTTGCAACTTTTACCATAATAATACTTAGCTGCAGATTCGGCTCCATAAACACCACGGCCCATTTCGATCACGTTCAGATAAATTTCCAAAATCCGTTCTTTGGGCCAAATACACTCGATTAAAACAGTAAAATAAGCTTCCAATCCTTTCCTGAGCCAAGATCGGCCAGCCCATAGAAACACGTTTTTGGCCGTTTGTTGCGAAATAGTACTTCCTCCTCTTAGTTTTTTTGATTTTTGATTTCGCTCAAAAGCCTTACTGATCGCTTCAAAATCAAAACCATAATGTTCGAAGAATTTTTGGTCTTCAGCAGCCAAAGCAGCCTTGGGCATAAATTGGGACATGTCTTCCAAATCTGTCCATTTATTGCTGATTCGAATTTTATCGCCATGTATCATTTGTTCGCCCAATCTGATTATCATGAGCGGAGTAATAAACGGATCGACAAACCGATACAAAACCGTCACTCCAATACTCGAAACAAAAAAAACAATCAGTACTTTTTTAGTAAACGTCCATACTTTACCCCAAAAAGCCTTCAAACCGCCTCCTTTCGAAGAAGACGATTTGCCAGCTACTTTGGGTTTAGCCTTTGGAGGTACGCGTTTCGAATTTGCCATTACACAAAAATAATAGTCGGCAATCAATTATCTATCAATTGCCGACTATTAATTATTAACTATTAATTATTAATTATTCCTCTCTCCTATCTGTTGCCTCCACATCGCAAAATAAAGTCCTTTCAAAGCCAATAGCTCCTCATGGCGACCAGTTTCGGCAATGATTCCTTTTTCGAGCACTACTATTTTATCCGCATGCATGATGGTAGAAAGGCGATGAGCAATAAGTACTGTAATATGCTGTTTATCAGCCGAAATGGCTCGTACGGTTTTGCTGATTTCTTCTTCGGTAATAGAATCTAAAGCGGAAGTGGCTTCGTCAAAAACCATCAAGGTCGGTTTGCGCAAAAGTGCACGAGCGATCGACAAACGTTGTTTTTCGCCACCAGAAACTTTCACTCCGCCCTCTCCTATTACGCTATCCAAACCTTTGTCGGCACGAGACAACAAATTTTCACAAGCCGCCTTTTTGAGCACTTCCATACATTCGCCATCGGTTGCGTTGGGCGCTACAAACAACAAATTCTCACGAATT
>JAYVIX010000269.1:0-5016 GCA_043769845.1 Cytophagales bacterium | reverse complement strand
TAAGCAGAAGGAGCTTTAATCTGATTTTCGGTAAATAATTTGGTGATGGAATTTCGTTCGGGTTTCAAAACTCGGAACATTTCTAACATCGCTTCGGGGTCTTCCATTTTATCATGAAACATCGCATGCGCAAACCGTAACGGAACTATTGCATTGATGATAATATTTTCAATGCTTTGCGTACCCATTTCTGGCTCATGTGTGTTTTTGGCTTCTTTTTCGAAGTGAAAATGGGAGTTCCAAAACGCATTTGGTGGACTAGAAAGAACTGATTTAAAAGAATCAAAACCAGTTTTGTTGAAAACAAAATCGTATAAATTGTCTGTTTTATTCAAAACAGCGGCAAACTGTGCGATGCGTAATGTAGGAAAATTAGCTGGTCGTAGCCTGAGAAATTTCCATTCCGAAACATCCAACGTGGAATCAATTCTATGTTTCTGTTTCAGAAATTCAAATTCTTTTTTTAGGGTTTCAAAATACAATTCTTCTCCCGATTTTTTAAGAAATCCAGACATGCCAAACAATAATGCTTCAGTTTGGAACGGCTTGGTCTGATATTTTTTAAGAATTGAGTATGGTAGTAAAGTGCATAGTTGCAGGAATGGATCGGAGTTAATTTTGAATCCAAAACATTTGCCAAGCCATTGAAAACAAGTCTCTTCCCAATTGTTTTTGTTTCTGTCTAGTAAGTCGAGAATGCTGTTTGCCTTCGATTCCATGCGTTCGACCAGCGTCCGTTCTAGCATTGAGCGCACAAATAATGCATCTATTCGGTGAATGCTTTTCGAGCATGGAATTACCTCTTGATTGTCAATCAAGTTTTTGAAATGTACAATCAAATCCTTGTCTACTCTACTTTTTAGTTGCAAAGTAGGAATCAAACTTCCGTCTTCTCTTTTTATCAGTTCATCTTCCTCCCAAACGAGGTGCAAAATCACATTATTATAAGCTTTGTCGTTGGCGTGATTGTGTTTTTGCCAATCAGAAGTTTTATAGTGAATTTCTACCGTACCATGCCATTCGATGTCCTGAATTAGCAATCGACTATTATAAAAATCAGGACCTGAATTTTTGTTGATAAAACCGGGCGAAAGAATTTGAATACTTTCGCCATCGGTGGTACAAAGGTTGTCTTTGTCGAAATATTGGTATTGCCAAACATAATGCAGGAACGCTTCCCTGAATCTGTTATTAGGCATGGCGTATGATTTCTTCCATTGAAATGGCCATGTGCGAGGCATCATACACACATTTACCGTTTTTAATCAAAAGTACTTGTGGCGATTGATGTTCTATATTGAAATCAGCCTCTATTTTGGACGAAACTGGCCTGTAAGCAATCAAATCTAAGTAATAGGTTTTGAGACCTTTAGCATTCTCAGGTTTCCAATTTCTCTCCAATCTAGCCATCGCTGTGGCGCTGATCGAACATCGCGTACTGTGTTTGAATATTAAGATAGGATTAGCAACCGATTCGGTTTTGATCGTTTCCAATTGTGCAATGTCAGTCAGTTTTTCCCAGTTCATTTTTTTCTATTTAGTATCTCGTTCGTTGTTTGTAGTTAGATAATTTGACTTTAGCGAACAATCTAGCTACGAACAACAAACTAAACAACTATTGAGTCTCTTTGGTTTTACTGTCCTTGTATTTTTGCACATCCCAGATCTTGCTCTCTTCCTTATCGTAAGTAGGTTTGTCGTCTTTTTTACGTTGGTAATTAGGTGTTTCCATTCCAGAATTTCTTCCATATTTTTTCAACATTTGCTTACGATACTTCTCTTTTTGCTTGTAAGAGTTGGCCACTCTACCGCCATTGTACGCAGCACTTGGATGAGCGCCTTTACGTTTCTTAGCAATGACAATATCACCTTCCCAATTAGCAATCTTTTTGGCTTTGATTCTGATTTTGTTGTCGCGAGCTCGAAGTGTACGTACAAGAATATCGCCCGAGTAATTGGCCATCGTTTTTTCTTTGATGCGAATCTCTTTGGCCTTTTTCATCACGTCATGCATCGCAATGTCGCCCGAGTAATTGGCCACTTCTTTTTGGCTTTGCCTGCGTTTTTCGTCACGCACCGTCAGATCCATATCGCCCGAATAATTGGCAATTTCCTTCTGACTTTCTCTACGTTTTTCGTCACGTGCCGTTAGGTCGATATCGCCAGTATTTTGGGCAATTTCTTTTTGGCTTTGTCTACGTTTTTCGTCACGTGCAGTCAAATCTATATCACCACTATTGAATGCGATTTCTTTTTCTTTATCCTTATTTTCTTTCTTTTTCTTTCCTTGATCAATGTCGCCAGTGTAGGTGAATTGTTCTAATTCTTTGGCTTTTCGCATTGACTTACGCCCTTCGATGTCTACAAACTCGCCCGAAGGCCTTTGGCCATACTGTTCAGTTCCCTCTGCATTCAGATGATTAGCAGCAGACTGTTTTTGATCAAATGCTTTCTTTCTATATTCTTGATAATGAGAATGATCGACTTGTGGTGTACTGCGGTTTTTGTGTACCACATCTGGCGCATCTTGCCCCGTTTTTTTCTTCAGAACAATATTTCCTTCAAAATCATGCTTGTCGTTTGCTTTTTCTTTTGATTCAGTAGCATTTTTTCTATTCTCTTGATAGCTACTTTGATCTACCGGAATTGTGTTATGACTTCTGATTCGTTCGCCTGATTTATTGACATTGTGGCCACTTTTGCTTTCATGTTCGGTACCTTCATATGCGGCATTTTGGTTTTGTTTTTTCTTTTGAAGCTTTTCGTTGATCTTCAAATCGCTATTGTCTGTGGTAGATGTTTTGGCCGAAGGAAATCGCTTATTGTCGCCCGATTGCGATTGAGTAGTATTGTCGCCTGTATTCGATTTTATTTTGCCCGTTTTAGGGCCTGAAATGGTGGTATTGTCTTTTGTGTTAGGAGTTTTTCCGCCTTTGCCAGGTGTTTTTTCTATTTTCTTTTGGGCTTCAACCGTTGAAATACCTAAGAAAATCCCAAACAAGAAAAGAAAAATGTTCTTTATTCTTGCAAATGAGACGATCGCGTGACGGTTAGAGGAGATATTCAAGCGGTTAAAATTTTCCTAATTAGTATTCAAATATAACTTATTTGTGAATTCTTTTGACTTTTTTCTTCTTAATCAAGCCGTTTTCATCGAAGTGCCTGTCTACCGAGTTGATCGGTGTGCCATCTGGGCCTACTTTCATCGATGCATTTTTATTACCTGATTCACTATATGCCGGACATGGATAACTCGTCTTTTTGCATGAAAAAAAGAGGAAGGTTAAAAATAAGAGCGATGCTAAAAATAGGAATTGTTTTTTCATTCTGGCAAAGCGGCTTCTTGTTCTACTTTAATGTAATTTTTTTTCTTTTTATCCTCTGAAAGCTCTTTGTCGACATTGATATTTTTTGGTTTCTTTTTGTCGACCAAACCATTGTATTTCAGCTTGATAGGTTTATATGAAGTCGGTTTTCCCATCGAATCTACTTCCATTCGGATATTGAAATAAGAATAGGGTTTCCATTCTTCTTCTTTCTCTTTTGCCTGATCATTTTCGTGCAATATTTCTTCATTGGTTTTAGAATCATCCAAGATTCCTTCTATGCTAGTCGCACTTGTACCAAAAGTGCTGTCTTCACCTCCTTCTAGCACTGGGTAGTAATAATACTGTTTAATAGAATTGGAAGGATCCATTGAGTCGGCCAATGCGCGGTGCTTGTGTTCTGCATATGCCGGACAACTATATTTGGGCGTTTTGCAGCCTGTCCAAAAACTGAATGCCGTTAGCGCAACCAAAAATTGGATTATGACCTTAAAGTTATTTGACTTTTCGTTCTTCAAGCTGATCTAGATGTATAAAACATAAAACTATTGAAAATGTGTTAATACGCCAAAATTTCTTGTATCCTTTCTAAAATTGATTTTTTCGGCAAAAATGCATTTTCCAATTTGCTATTGAATGGTACGGGTAAATCGGCACTAGAAAGTCGGACTACGGGAGCATCAAGATACTTGAATAAATTTTCATTTATTTGCGAAGCTATTTCGGCCATGATACTGCCTGTATGCGTGTCTTCGGTGATCAAAAGTGCTTTGCCCGTTTTTTTGATCGAAGTGGAAATCGTTTCAAAATCAATGGGGGAAAGTGTTTGTAAATCAATGAGATCAATGTCGTTTTCTAGTTGATTTGTTTTGATACAATCTAATGTCCAACTAACTGACATACCGTAGGTTATGATACTAAGTTTTCCACCTTCATTCAACACATTTGCCTTGCCCAAAGGATAGGTAAAATATCCATCAGGTACTTCTTCTGAAACAGTGCGGTAAAGGCTTTTATGTTCGAAAAACAAGACTGGATTTGGATCTTCGATCGCTGCCAACAACAAACCCTTGGCCGATTTGGGCGATGATGGATACACGATTTTTAAACCAGGCACATGAAAAAACCACGCTTCGGTCGATTGCGAATGAAAAGGACCCGCACCACTTCCAGCTCCAGTAGGCATGCGGATTACCACATCGGCATTTTGACCCCAGCGATAATGATTTTTGGCCAAATTATTGACCACTTGATTGAAACCACAACTAATAAAATCGGCAAATTGCATTTCGACAATCGATTTATATCCTTTGATCGAGAGTCCTAATGCTGAGCCTATTACGGCTGATTCGCAAATTGGTGTATTGCGTACTCGTTCTTTGCCGTATTTTTCGACTAGTCCTTCGGATGCTTTAAAAACGCCACCATATTCGGCAATGTCTTGTCCCATCAAAACGAGGTTTGGAAACTTGTTCATTGCTTCGTCCATCGCACTTTTGATAGCATCTACAAAACGTAAAGTTGTCTTGGACGGTAAACCGTTAGAATGAACAGGAGTATGTGACGCAAACACATCGGCAAGTTCCTCTTCTAAATTTGCGTCAGTATCTGGCTCGATTTCCATCGCATCCCAAGCGCGTTCGATTTCTAGTCGTAAATCGATTTTTATTTTTTCGATGGTACTATCTGT
>JAYVIX010000268.1:0-9467 GCA_043769845.1 Cytophagales bacterium | reverse complement strand
TTGAGGGTGTTCAGAACAATCGCAACGAAATTGTTTTCACTTTCAAAAACCTCAACAAGGTTTCTAACTACCAAAATCCCTCTTTAGTTGCTAAAATAAAATTATTAGAGCAACAAAAGGATTATGTCAACCTATTGCCAGTACTGGAAGAATATGTCGGAAATTTTGGCATACAAAATTTTATCAAAAACACCAGCTATCTCTGGAAACTCGGTCAGTTGTACGAACATCTGAAGCAAGAACAAAAAGCAAAGGCCATGTATCGCCTTGTTCTGAAACACCATCGTGAAGCGGTCGAAATGATCCGAAAACATTACGATACGCTGATTACGAATGAACGTGATTATTTTGTTCCGCTCAAATATTACTATGAATTAGTAGAATACCGCAAATCGGTCGATACGTTGCGCCCGCCCCAAAGTGTATTGCTAAATATGGGGAGCGAGGTGAATTCTCAAGCCGAAGATTATGGCCCCATGATGCACCCAACGGCCAACCTGCTCCTTTTTACCTCGCAAAGACGAGTAGATGGCGGAAATGGCAAAAAGGATGAAGATATTTATTTTACCCGCAATTTTGATGGTTTTTGGGATACTGCCGAGCCGCTAAAAACCATCAATACCAAATACAACGAAGGCTCTGCCTGTATCAGCCGTAACGGAAGAACGATTTATTTCTCTCGCTGCATGGCTCCTGGCGGATATGGAAGTTGCGATTTGTACGTCTCGACCCTGCAAGAAGACAGTGCTTGGAGTGCCCCACAAAACCTAGGATTATACGTCAACTCGCGCGGATGGGAATCGCAGCCCAGCCTTTCGCACACCGAGGATACATTGTTCTTTAGTTCGGATCGCTTGGGTGGTTTTGGCGGAACTGATTTGTACATGAGTATTAAGGACAAAAAAACGCGTGCTTGGGGACGTGCCCTAAACCTTGGCCCAACCATTAATACCAGAGGAAGTGAAGTGAGTCCCTTTTTTCATCCCGAATTCAACGTTTTGTATTTCAGTTCAGTGGGTCATTTGTTGCAATTTGGTGATTTCGATATTTACAAATCATATCTCGACAATGGAGTTTGGCAAGAACCAATCAGTATTGGTCCATTGGTCAACGGTCCTGCGAGTGAATACTATTTCAGCATTGGCCCAGATTCCAAGAATCTATTTTATGCAAAAGCCGAAAAAACCGATCGTTCAAACTTAGACCTGTATTCGTTTCCATTGAACATGGAAGCACAGCCTGAAGCAATCACGCGCTTGGGCGGAACTTTGGTCGATTCAGTCACTGGCAATCCGTTTAAAGGAATTGTTTCGGTGATTGATCTAACAAAAGGAATCGAAGTGGCACCCAAATATTTGCGTCCAGACGGTTCATTTGAGTTTGATCTGATTGACAAAAGCAAATACCTTTTGATTATACAAGGCGAAGATTTTTTCAGAGTCGAACAAAAAATCAGTCTCAACGGTGATACGGTCATGCATATGAAAACGCCTTCGATTGATTTTAAACGTTTGAAATTCAACTCTTTAGAATTTGACCAGGCCAGTTCTGAGATTACGCCAGCAATGTACCGCGACCTCGACCGATTGGTCAATTATATGCTCGATAACCCAACTATTAGTTTGGTAATAGCAGGCCATACCAACAAGGAAGGAAACCCAAAAGACAATCTGATCCTTTCGCAAAAACGTTCAAACTCGATCAAAGAATACATAGTCGAATTTGGCGGAATTGAAGAATTTCGGATCAAAGCCATCGGCTATGGCGACACGCAACCTTTGATGGAGGAAAAAGGCGAATACGAGAAAAAAATCAACCGAAGGGTTGAATTTGAGTTTTTCAAAAAAGAGGAAGAAATGCCAGAAGGCGGACAATAATTTAGTTAATAGTCGAAAATCGTTTCTAAAATTGATAATTCATCACTCATAATTCATCATTCCAACGTTGTGCTAAAAAAAATACCACCCATATTCCGAAACTTCTACGTGATGGTCACGGCAGGTTTTATTGTGTGGATTTTGTTTTTTGATGCAAACGATTTGGTGAATCAATATTTTTCGCTTCGCAAAATGCAGGAACTCGAAGATGAAAAAGCTTTTTACATCGAAAAGACAGAAGAAGTAATCAAAGAACGTGAAGAAGTGCTGAGCAAACCACATCTGTTAGAGAAGTTTGCACGTGAAAAATATCTCATGAAAAAAAAGACCGAAGAGGTCTATATAATTGAAGAAGAAAAATAGTTGTAAGTAAAAGTCGAATAAACTGACGACTGATGACTAACAACTAACGACTATCAAAATGAAAGCAGAGTTTGACAATACAATAAAAATCGGAATTTTAGGTGGTGGTCAGTTGGGACGAATGCTCATTCAAGCTGCAATCGATTTAGACTTAGATATTTCGATTCTTGATCCAGATCCGCATGCACCTTGCAAGCAATTATGCGACACCTTTGTGCAAGGGTCTTTCAACGATTATGATACAGTAGTTGCGTTTGGTAAAAACCTAGATCTGATCAGTATCGAGATCGAAAGCGTAAATATTGATGCGCTGAAAAAACTAAGGGAAATGGGAAAGCAAATATTCCCACAACCCGAGGTGATCGAACTTATTCAAGACAAGCGCACCCAAAAGCAGTTCTATCTAGATCAGAACATCCCTACGGCCGATTTTGTATTGACCGAAAATCAGGCTCATACAAGCGAATTTTCACATTTTCTTCCTGCTTTTCATAAACTAGGAAAAGGTGGTTATGATGGAAAAGGAGTACAAGCTATTACCAAAAAGGAAGATTTTGCTATTGCTTTTGACGAGCCTGGCTTACTTGAAAAACGTGTAGATTACGAAAAAGAAATCTCGGTAATAGTAGCCCGTAACGAATCTGGCGACATTAGTACGTTCCCTGTGGTGGAAATGGTGTTTGATCCTGTATACAACTTGGTCGATTACCTGATTTCGCCCGCAAGTATCAGCCAAAAATTCTTAAAAGAAGCAGACGAGATCGCTCGAAAAGTAATTGACAAACTTGAAATGGTTGGGATTCTGGCAGTGGAAATGTTCTTGACCAAAGACGGTAAAATCTTGGTGAACGAAATTGCACCTCGGCCACACAATAGCGGTCATCACACGATCAAAGCCAACGTGACTTCGCAATACGAACAACATTGGCGTGCGATTTTGGGTTTGCCTTTTGGCAGCACCGCACCACACAAACTGTCGGCCATGGTGAATGTGCTAGGAACCGATGGCTACATGGGCGATGCGAAATACATTGGTTTTCACGAGGTTTTGAAATTGGATGGTGTACACGTACATCTTTACGGAAAGAAAACAACCAAGCCTTCTCGCAAAATGGGTCACATCATCATCATGGACGATGATTTGGCGAGCCTTCAACAGAAAGTAAAATTTGTAAAAGACACAATACAAGTAATAGCATGAGCAAGCCAGTAGTAGGAATCATCATGGGAAGCCAATCGGACCTGAAAATAATGGCGGAAGCGGCTAAAGTATTGGAGCAATTGAACGTGCCTTTCGAACTCACCGTGATTTCGGCACATCGCACGCCACAACGCATGTTCGACTATGCGGCTTCTGCTGCCGAACGTGGTCTGAAAGTAATCATCGCTGGTGCTGGTGGTGCAGCACATTTGCCAGGAATGGTGGCTTCGATCACCCATTTGCCAGTAATTGGAGTGCCTGTGAAATCAAGTAATTCGATAGATGGTTGGGATTCAGTCCTTTCTATTCTTCAAATGCCTGGCGGAATTCCTGTGGCGACAGTTGCTTTGAATGGCGCTTTGAATGCCGGCTTGCTTGCGGCACAAATCATTGGAACGTCTGATGTGCAAGTGACCGAAAACCTGAAAGCCTACAAAGAGACATTAAAATCGAAAGTAGAAGCTTCGGCTTTGGAATTGGAAACGAAAGGCTACAAAGAGTTTATTTAATAGAATTCTATTTCAATCAAAAATCCCAGTCAAATTAGATTTGGCTGGGATTTCTGATTTTAAATTGAATGAATATTTATTTATACAATTTGTACGGCATATTCGCAACCAAACACCGCCCCGATTTCCAGTTTTTCAATAAACGCTTTTTCTCGATAGTCTTTGTTTTCGCCTTTTGTATCAGCTACGCCAAACCAAGGTTCGATGCAAAGATAGTTGGCCTTTGCGCCTGGCTTTGTCCAAAATGCCATCAATGGAAATCCTTCAAAATGAAAACGTAAGGCTTTTGGGTTCGAAGCATTTTTCAAATCCACATAAGTCGATTTCAGATTGGGCAAAATAATCGCATCTCCGTCAAACAATTGATGGCTCAACATGATTTTGTTTTTGTTCACTAAACAACTCTGTTTCTCACCGTTCAATAATCCATCTGCAAAAAGCATTCTTTCCACCGTTTCTGGTTTTTCAAATTCCAGATAATAATCAGAAAACGATTCCCCTGTCGCAAATGGACAGACAAAACCAGGATGCGCACCGATTGAAAACCAAATCGTTTGTTGGTCGATGTTTTTTACTTGATAGCCAATCGTCAGTTTATTTTCCTGCAAAGTATAGTTGACTCGCAATTCGAACTGATAAGGATATACTGCCAAACTCGTTTCGTCACTTTTTAACAAGAAAACGAGCGATTCGGTGGTTTGGGTTTCCAACTCAAAATTTCGGTCTCGTGCAAAACCATGTTGCGAAAGTTTGTATGCTTGCTCGCCAATATGGTAGGTGTTATTTTCGACTTGGCCTACGATAGGAAACAAAATTGGGGCATGTCTGCTCCATACTTTTGGGTCGGCCTGCCACACATGTTCGGTTTGGGTTTGTTTGTCAAATAGACTACAAAGTTCAGCTCCTAATTGTTTGATCGTTACTGAAAGGAAATTATTCTCTAATTGGAAGTTCATTTTTATCCGTTAAATCCATGCAAAATAATGAACTTTCGACATTCTAGCTAGGCTAGTCCATGAATCACTTTCAGCTTGCTATTGAACATAGTGGCAATCATTGCGCCACGTTTCTTGGCTTCATCGGCCACATTTCCTTTAAATAATTCATCTACAGTTGAATGAAATAAGTAAAGCCATCTTGCAAAATGTTCTTCTGAAATCGGTAGATTGATGTGTTTTAGAAAAGGTTGGCCACTATAGGTGTTTTCGCCAAGCAAAATACTTTGCCAAAACTTGTACATCGTTTCCAAATGCTGGGGCCAACGATCTTGAATGACATTGTTGAAAATTTCCCCAAGCATTTCATCTTCTTTGATACGATTGTAAAATGTATCAACCATTAGTTGCACGTCAGGCAGAGTAGTGATGTCTGATTTCATAAAACTGAATTTGGATTTAAAGAACGTTATTTTTGAAGAATGTAAGCCTGATAAGAATCATTGATTTTACCGCAAGGTTCACAATGATTTCGCAAAGTTCGCAATCGGTGTTTTACTATAGCGTTCTTTGCGCCTTCCTTTGTGTCCTTTGCGGTTAAAAATGTTTTGCGAGAGGGATTTCTGTTTAATTTGCAAGCTGTTTAAGAAAAAACCGTTCTGAAAATGAAAATATTAGTCATCCCTGGCGATGGAATAGGTCAGGAAGTCACCACTTGGGGCAAGAAAGTAATCGAGAAAATTGCCCAGAAATACCATCACAGTGTTTCTTTTGACGAAGGCCTAATGGGTCACGTAGCGATAGAAGCCACAGGAAATCCACTTCCTGATGAAACATTAGCGAAAGCAAATAATTGTGATGCGATCCTTTTTGGAGCAATCGGTCACATCAAATACGACAATGATCCTACAGCCAAAGTTCGTCCCGAGCAAGGTCTTTTGAAGATTCGCAAAGAACTAGGCTTGTACGCCAATCTTCGTCCGATCAAATTGTTTGACGAACTTTTAGGAGCTTCCAGCTTGAAACCTGAAATCTTGAAAGGTTCTGATATTCTTTTCTTTCGTGAGTTAACTGGTGATGTGTATTTCGGAGAAAAAAAACGTAGCGAAGACCGCAAAACAGCCTCCGATTTGATGATTTACAGCGAATACGAAGTCGTGCGTATTGCCGAAAAAGCGTTCAAAGCTGCACAACAAAGAAGCAAACGCCTTTGTTCGGTAGATAAAGCAAACGTACTGGAAAGCAGTCGTTTATGGCGCGAAACGGTACAGGAAGTAGCAAAACGTTATCCGGATGTTCAAACCGAGCACATGTTTATCGACAATGCCGCCATGCAGTTGATCAAAGATCCAAAACGTTTTGATGTAGTATTGACTGCCAATCTTTTTGGCGATATTTTAACTGACGAAGCTTCGCAAATAGCAGGAAGTATGGGCATGCTTGCTTCGGCTTCTATTGGCGACAAAGTAGGTTTGTACGAGCCCATTCATGGTTCGGCACATGATATTGCTGGAAAAGGTTTGGCCAATCCATTGGCCTCTATCCTTTCGGTAGCCTTGATGTTCGAGATTTCTTTTGGTTTGAAGCAAGAAGCTGACAATATCCTAGATGCAGTATCTGCTACATTGAAAGCTGGCTTCCGTACTAAAGACATTGCAGATGGTACCACAACTGCTGATAAGTTGTTGGGAACCGAGGCAATGGGAATGCAGGTATTGGAGAGGATTTAAGAATGTTATTGAGCTTTGATAAATCTAAATTTGCAAACGCTCAGTGAATTTTAGGCAAGAGAAAGGGATAAATCAAATGAATATTAATTCATTTGATTTATCCCTTTTAGATTTCAAACCACTTTGCGAAAATCATTTAAATCAGCGTGCGTTTATTTTTTCATTCCATCCCGCATCGGGTTTGGCGAAGTTTTAGGCGGTTTGTTGTTAGTCAAATCGAAACGATTGCTGCTGATATTTTTAGGAAAGAAATTGTTGCTCTCATCAGCATCGGCCAATTCCAGATAAGGATCCAACTGTACCTGTTTTATTTCCTTTTCAAAAGCAAATATCTTATGGCATTCGGCCTCGTTTCTTCTCCAAATTTCGGCAGGAATTCGTACCTCTTCTTTCGAATTGTCTGCAAATGTGAAAAGTAAAACCAATGGAGTCACCATGCCGCCTAAGTTCTTGAATTTCACTTCGTAAAAATTCAATTTCTTGTCGTACAATGGTTTCAAATCTGGATCAAGGTTTTTTATGAACTCTTCATAGGCTTTCAAGTCCTTGTCAGCCACTTGAAATTCGTCATAGCTGTTGTAAAAATCCTTCAGTTCAGGATGTGCGTCTATGTACGTTTGCTTGATAGCTGTTTTGTTCCGAATGTCTGAAATGGACAGCTTTTCCTCTTTGGTCTTTTTCTTGGCAGGTAGTTCTACTTCAGGATTTTTGGCATCCAAACGGAAATGGCGCACACTCTCCACCGATACGTCTACATATTCAGTCCCAAAGAACCACGCTTTCCAAAACCAATCTAAATCAGTCCCAGAAGCTTCTTCGATCGTGCGAAAGAAATCGGCAGGAGTGGGGCTTTTGAACATCCATTTGCGTGAATATTCTTTGAAAGCATAATCAAAAAGCTCACGACCTAACACTGTTTCCCGCAAAAGTGTGAGTGCGGCCGCCACTTTAGTGTAGGTATTATTTCCTAGTTGCGTGATTTGTTCTGGGTTGGTCATGATCGGTTCCTGATTCTCTTTCGGGCTTTTCATGTAAGCAGCGGCTACCCAAGCTGGTCCTCTGCGAGACGGGAAACCTCGTTCCCACTCTTGCTCGGCAATGTATTCTAGGTACGAGTTGAAACCTTCGTCCATCCAAGCCCATTGGCGTTCGTCATTGTTCACGATCATCGGAAAAAAGTTGTGTCCAATTTCGTGGATGATCACACTAATCATCGCATTTTTCACACGTACTGAATAGGTGCCATCTTTGTCTGGTCTTCCCCAGTTGAAACAAATCATCGGATATTCCATGCCGATATTGTCCGAATGCACCGAATAAGCCACTGGATACGGATAATCGAAGGTCATTCGTGAATAAGATTTCAATGTGTGTGCCACCGTATGAGTCGAATATTTCTCCCAAAGTGGATTTCCTTCTTTCGGATACAAGCTCATGGCCAATACTTTTTTGCCATTCACGTCTACCATCATGCCGTCCCAGATAAACTTGCGGGAAGTAGCAAAAGCGAAGTCGCGTACATTCTCGGCCTTGAAGTGCCATGTTTTTTTATTAGTCGCTTTGTTCTTTTCACGCTCTTTCGCTTCTTTCTGCGAAACAATCATCACGGTACTATCAAACGATTTTTCTGCTTTCTGGAATTTGTCGAAAGTAGATTTGTCTAATGCTTCTTTCGGATTTTGAAGCACACCTGTTGCGCCCAACACATGGTCGCTCGGCACGGTGATTTCTACCGAGAAATTGCCAAACGTACTGGCAAATTCAGCATCGCCCAAAAACTGTTTGTTTTGCCAACCACTATAATCAGTAAAGGCAGCTAATCTAGGATAAAATTGAGCAATGCAATACAGGTAGTTTTTGTCCTCCGGAAAATATTCATACCCCGAACGACCACCCATCTTGATTCGGTCATTGATCTTGAATTGCCAATCGACTTTGAACGAGAACTTCTCTCCTGGTTTCAATGCCTTTGGCAAGTCAATACGCAACATCGTTTTATTGATCGTGTAGCCAAGAGCCTTGCCATTGGCTTCTAGTTTTTTGATCGTGTAACCCAAAGAATCTTGTTGGGCGAAACCTTGTTTCAGTTCATTCAAATCTATTGTTTCGGTCAGCTTGCCCCAATAAGTTTGGTAATGGTCGGCATGTTTGTCCCAATGGTTTTGGTCTAGTTGTAACCAGAGGTAAGGAAGTTCATCGGGCGAGTTGTTGAAATAGGTAATCGTTTCCGAACCATATATTTCTTGCTTGTCGTCATTCAGTTCTATGTGTATGTCGTAGTCGGCACGTTGCTGCCAGTACTTTGGGCCTGGCGAACCACTTGCGGTGCGGTATTCATTGGGTGTGGGTAGGATCGTTCCCAATTGCTCGAACTTTTGGGCAAAACGTGGGATGGGAGTTTGGGCGAAAGTCTGAATGGAGAATATTAAGCCGCACAAAAGGGTACTGAAACGCTTCATTTTTTTGAAATTGTTTGATAAACATGCTAATATACTAGAGTGACCAAATAATATTTCTGTTTTGTGAGGATTTTAAAATACATAAATGAGAATAGAAACTATTCCTTTATTTTTTTTGTAAAAGTTAACAATGGTGGTATTGAAATGGAGTTTTTAAAGTATGGATTGGGGGTTGAATTTTGTGCTTAAAGTTTGCATTAAGTTATTTTTCAAAAATTTCAGTTTATATATAATTGTGAATGAGTTGTTTGAGTTTTAATGAGTATAAATTTTGAGAAATTTTCAGGAAAGGTATTGCGGAATAGAAAAAGGTTGTTACCTTTGCATCCCCAATCGGCAGGAGAGGGGTTTAAAAGAGGAAGAGAGTCGAAAGACACGTTCCATTTTAGGATG
>JAYVIX010000267.1:0-9842 GCA_043769845.1 Cytophagales bacterium | reverse complement strand
ATCTTCCTGTATTCCGGTCTTAGCAGCCATTTCAATAGTTTAATTACAAATCGCATAAAATCAGATAGTTAGCATTTTTGATTTCAGACTTCTCCATTTTTCAAAAATGAAAGCGGGAAAAATAGAATAGGCAATATTTCTCAGCCGATTTGATAATCGCATCGGAATATTGAAATGATTTAAAAACGTAAAACGATCAGCCTTTGTGTTTATTTTTCTTATAGAATGAACTAGAGGCATTTCCATGCTTTCCAATTGTTGCTTAAAGAAAAATTCCATGTTTTTTCCCGTATGTGTGGCGTCTTCTCCGTAGCCAATGTTGATAACCAAGTTTTTAATGGGTGTAATCACCATTCCATCAGACATCCAAATCGAGATTGTCCACTGATAATCCCAAATATCGGCAACACCATATTTTATATCCATATATATTGCTTGCCAATATTTTACTTCTTCATTATTAGAAAAGACCTTCGCGATCTTACTTAACACCTCACTCCCACTCCATTTTTTCAGGTCAAAAGAATTGTTTTGCCAAGCACTGCGCCATGTAGCCCAACCCCAAGTATGCGGATAACATGAAAAATAATAGGAACTTTCTCCTTGCTTCTTTCCGTTTTGAAAATTCCCACCACCAATAAGCATCACTTTTTCGTCCAACCTATATCGGTCGAGCAACGATTCACAATAAGTAAAAAATGTTGGATGTGCCAAACAATCATCTTCCAAAATTATTCCTTCTTCTTCATTCTCAAAAAACCAATCAATTGCCTGATTCACTGCAACTCCACAACCCAAATTCTCCTCTCTAAAAAGAGTTTTTACGTCACAAGACCAATCAATGGAATTCAAAATATATTCTTTTACCTTCGAACATTTGAAAAAATCATCTTCCCTATTCCTCCTAGGGCCATCGGCTGCCACATACAAACGGGTCGGACGGGTTGCCCGTATTTGCTCGAAAACTTTTTGAGTAGTTTCTAACCTATTGAAGACTAAAAATAGAATCGGAGTTGAAAACATCATTTAAGCTAATGGATATGTCCTCAAGTCTATTCCAAAGTATTTTTTTGTCCTACAATTTACAAAATCAATGATGTGCCTGACAAAAAGAGGAGATTTATTCATATAAAATTCATCCAACTTGTTATTTGCTTTTCTTGCTTTCAAGTCTAAATACACATTATGCTTTTTGCAAAAATTCACTGTTTTCATCGTCCATTTTCCCCTTGTGATGGAGGTGAGAAACAGATACCTAAATGGATAATTGCCTTTATCGATTTTTTCCAATGTTGTATTTAACCAAACTGAACAAAACCTCACTTGATTGTTTCTCGCCCGAATACTGGCATTGCGTTCAAAATCCCAGACATTTTCAGTAGATACTAGCAAAGATAGCAGTTCTTCCTTCTTCCAAATAGAAGCTTGGGTTGACACTAAGTATTCTTCCTGATTGTCTATCACTCCGAAATCTTCTGAATCTGAAGTTTTTAGTTCCATCGAATGGGTAGGATACAGCCTAAGACACAAAGCTCCATCA
Source organism: Cytophagales bacterium (assembly GCA_043769845.1). Lineage (GTDB taxonomy): Bacteria > Bacteroidota > Bacteroidia > Cytophagales > UBA9547 > UBA9547. The sequence continues at coordinate 8,302 of JAYVIX010000267.1, read as the reverse complement.
TTTTTTATGGCTTCCAATAATCGTTTTATTTCATCGGTGGAAACTGTTTTATTCAAAAAATAATCTTCGAGAAGGAAAAGAACATTTGTCGTTTCAATCTGCCCAAGTGCATAAATAAGCATCGCAGACCATTCGCTTCCGCCCGAAGTATTGATTGTTATTACCTTCGGATGGACAAACTTCTGCGTTTCTGTAATCAAATAAATAGGCCAAGGGCAATCTGGCCAAAATTTATCAAACAGAATAAAAAAAGGCCGCCAGACATCCGAGAACTTGTCACAAGACTTAACAATTATTGATAATTCATTTTGAGGAACAACCATCCTGTTATCTCTTTATTAAATGATAAAGACCCACACATTCCAAATCGGAACGATAATCACCACACGTTTCGTCTATAATATATTTTTTCTCCACACACTCCATTTCTGGAAATAGGCTTAAAAAATAGTTTTCCTCAAATACCCTATGTGAATTAAAACGAAGGAAACTTTCTTTCGCAACAGGCACCGAAACATATAAATGACCTCCAACTACCAACACTCTTGCCAATTCAGCAGCAGCCTTTTCGCTACCTTTAGCATCAATAGCATCACCATAACGACCCAATCCAATATGTTCGATTACGCACAAGCTGGATAAAGAAGTAATGCTTCTATCCGCAAGCGGAAGTGCTGTAATGTCTCCATGCACAAAACCCAAAGAATCCAACGTCAATGACAAAGGCCTAATATCCACCATGGTAACATCGACCACTTTCGACAATAGAGCTACATATTTATGATGAGAACCAATGTCAAAATGCTTGGTAGGCTTGTTTTTTACAATAAGTTCAAATGCCCAACAGTCCTGATAAAAGTATATGGGATCAAGGCAAGTCTCCGAGGTTTTGTCGTGGAGTTCAGGCGAAAGATTGATGAGGGCTTTTTTTCTATTTTCAAAAGAGTTGTTAATAAGAAACAATTCAAAATCCTTCCAAAAGGAATTCCATTTACTGTAAAGAGACAAATATGATTTTACAACCGATTTTATTTTACCCGAGTAATAATAACATTTAGCTGTTTCAACTATGTGAATTATTTTCATCTTATTTTCTCAAAGACCAATCTCCCTTAATCAACATTTTACCATGAGAATAAAGTGGCATCTCTCTATAATTAAAAAAATCACCTCGCTCAACTTTCAATACAAAAGCATTTTCTAACCCATCTAAAAAAATATTATCAAGAAGAATACAATACGATATGTTATACTCTCCTTCTACCAAAGGCAGATCTTGAATGGCAAAAACTACAGTGTCATTGTTTCTATAATCAGAAAGGGACGTACGAGTGAGCCTTGTATGGTGCTGGATCAGTTTATAATCTTCTTTAGAAGAAATGTCTAAACAAAAATTGAGCATCTCAGGCATCGGAATGTGCTCATTTATATGGTAAACAAAGTGGATACTAAAACTTTGTCCAGAATGTACTTGGTAGATCTCGCGCCCTTGCATGTCGAAGAGCATAATTTTTCGAACATGAATCTTTTGGCTACCTCTCCTGTCTTTTCGTTCGGCAAGTTCCAAGGAGGCTAATACTTCGTTTTTCTCTAAATATTTGTTTACACCTTCGCAGGTGTTGCCATCGTAGGCAACAGTTCCTTTTTCAAGCAAAACCACACGACTGCACAACATTTCTATCGCACCCATATTATGACTTACAAAAAGAATAGTCCTACCCTTTTGCTCGCTCACTTGCTTCATTTTGCCAATGCACTTTCGCTGAAATTCCACATCGCCAACAGCAAGCACCTCGTCAACGACCAATATTTCTGGCTCCAAATGGGCGGCTACCGAAAAGGCAAGTTTCATCAACATCCCAGAAGAATAACGTTTAACGGGAGAATCGAAGAATTTTTCTACCCCAGCAAAAGCGACTATTTCATCTAATCGCGCTGATATTTCATGCTTTCTCATCCCCAGAATCGCACCATTTAGAAAGACATTCTCTCTACCTGTGAGTTCCATATGAAATCCTGTGCCTACTTCTAGGAGACTGGCAATCCGTCCTTTTACCTTTACTTTACCACTGTTAGGGCTTGTGATCCTAGACAAGACTTTTAACAAAGTAGACTTCCCTGCACCATTACGACCAATTATTCCTAAGACTTCGCCAGCGAAAACATCAATATTCACTTCTTCAAGTGCCCAATGGATTCCTTTTTTCTGATCGAACCTACGCATATCAGTAGGATTCTTGCTGAATTTGGCCATCCATTCATTGAAATCCCCAAAAAGAGTTCCCGTACCGATTTGGCTTAAGTCATACATTTTAGAAACTCCCTCGATTTTTATAATAGGACGTGCCAATAGAAATAGGTTACGGTTTGTAAAGATACTTTTTAAGCCGGCTTTCCAGCAAATGTATGTTTGGCAATATGTCATTGTCACGATAATTTTCCTTCGGGCCCTGACCTGAGGAAGGTAGATAAAGGTAATTTACGCCTATTCCGTTCAAAAAATTAAAATAACACAAGTCGTTGTGCCTTTCTTCTACCATATCAATCACGAGGCTATTTTTAGGCATAAATAAACCATTGACAAAACTAGAGCCATGTACCCCAGCTACATTAGCTACGTTTTGAAAAAGCTCGAACTGATCTTTTAGTCCCAAATCGTCCATGATTACTTCTTCGAAACCAAAGTTGGCCAAAACGGCCAAAACTTCTTTTTCATTTATGCATTTACGCTTGCCTACTTTGGCTCTGGAAGTATAGATGTTTTTGCTAGCAACAACGCCACTCTTTAGTTTAAATTCTACCTCCAATCTCTCGCGCAAAAGCTTCACTACATCTGGATGATGAATACCAAATGCTTTTGAGGGCATATCGACAAAAGTCAAGTGTTTGGCTCGCACTACTTCTTCTGGCTTGCAATAATAAATATCTGCACATGGCAGTATAGCTAATGACTGACGGTGAAATGGTTTCAGGTTTTCATTTACAATCAAACATTTGCCTTTTAATTGTTCCCACATTAACACCAATCTTGGGTAACATTCTGTGAACCAATGGTAATAATTGTCATACCAAACATGATGAAACAATACACACTCTTTATCCAATCGCACTACTTTGCCTTGGAGTATTTTCTTGTAAAAGACGAATGGAGTAGCCGATTGCTTTATCAAACAATAAACCGATTCTTTTATCAAGCGAGCATTCTTAAATGCCAAACCGTAGGCCGATACATACGCATCGTCTACCTGATGCATGTAAATATCAGAATGGTTGTAGGAGACCAACTGTTCGCCCAGTACCGACATCAAATGATCGTCAACCATATTAAGAGGAAACGTAGCTTGCTGTGGCTGTCCAGATATTATTTTGACTGATTCGAACATCTTAGCTTGCCAACTTTCTTAGTGATAGTATTTTCTTTTCGACAAGATGAAAAGAAAGATAAGCGATGGCTATGTCGATAAAAAGTACCAAGAACAACTCGATTAAAAAGTCGAAAGGCTGGTTCAATGAGAACAACCTCGATTTTATTCCATGAACAGTATCAATCACAATACCTTGAAACATATATATTCCATACGAAACCCCGCCTATACTGGCCAATATTGTGGAACGAAATCGTAAGAGAGAATCATCAATCACACTGACATTTATAATAACACAAAGAAAAATAAGTGAATAAAATAGCGTATTTAATAAAGGAAAAGCAACATTAAAGAATACTCCTATCGACAATAAAGCTACAGTAAGTAGTTGAATCGTTTTACTTGAAAACAATTCCATTATCTTGAAACCATTAAATAAAAAACTAGCACCCAAGCCACCTACTGCCAAGGCCGACAAATGACCAAATTGAAGTATAAAACCTATCCCTCCCGATGAAAAATAATGTTGAACAATTTCAAGTGACGCAAAAAATAGTACAACAAAAAGAGACATAAAGTGAATTTTCCTTCCGAACAACACTACACACCAAGGCCATATCAGGTAAAAAACCTCTTCTACACCTATGCTCCAAAGTTGGGTAACATAAGGAATATGGTCATGAAATAAATTAGGAACAAAGAATACATAATAAAGCAGTGCCCTATTCCATTGTTGGGAGCCAAAAGGAAAAACTTCGTTTGAAATACAGAGTGGATAAACGAAAAAACCCATAAACACAATAAAAAAATACAAAGGCCAAATGCGCAAAACCCTTTTAAAATAAAAAAAAAGTATGTTTACACGGCCATTGTTTTCTGAGGCTTCGTCCAAAAGCAGATAGGTTATCAAGAATCCACTTAAAACAAAAAAAAGGGTAACACCAACTTGACCATACAATGCACTTCTTGTACTATAGGGCAATACATGACTAACGACTACTAGCAGTGCCGCTAGGCATCTCAGTTCATCAAAGCCACCAAAATATACTCCCGTTTTTTTCACACACAAAAATGAATGATTTAAACAAACATACCAATTCAGAAACCAATATCAAGTTGATTGTGCTTGCACTCCTGTTCGGAATACATCTTGCCAGGTATTTCCCATTTCTAGCACATGCTCAAATCAAAAACATATTCGAGGACGGATTTATTTTTATCAGCCAATCTTGGGGCAACGGAATAGAATGCCTTTGGACACCCTACCAAAAGTATTTGCATACCTTACAACGTTTAGTAAGCTTAATTGCCACTTTTTTCCCACTTGATTTAGCCCCTTATTTCTTTGGCTTTTTCTCTCTTCTTTTCCATTTTGTCCCAGTCCCACTCATTCTCTCATCCCGTACCGACCAACTTTTCGGAAAATCATTACTTCACAAATTTCTTTTCGCATTGGTTTATCTGCTATTGCCCGTAGCAAGCGAAACGTACGGGACATTGACAAACATTCATTGGTATTTGCAGATTTATGGCGTATTGATATTTTTTGCGCTTCCATCTCAAAACCGTCCAATTAAATATATTGAATATCTTTTCATCATCATTTGCTCTGTAACAGGAATCACGTTTCTGTTCATCATGGCATTTGCAATCTTGACAAAATTTATTCAAAAAGAAGCTAACTCCCTTCAATGGAAAGTATTGGCAATTTGCATTCCAGGTTGTCTAATCCAATTGTACGGCATCCTTTTTATACCTGCCAACCTCAACATTACTTCCACCAGCAATGAAGGAATTCAACTGGGACAATTATTGGCACGCCTTTATTGGAACAACATAATTGGAATGTATTTCGGCAAATTCACTAGCACACTGTACAATTCGTGGCTACTTATTGCGACTGCTATTGCACATTTATCTTTATGGACTTATTTATTGGTTCGTCTTCGAAATGCATTTTGGATAACCAGCCTATTTGTTTCACTGACCATATTTATGGGGGGTATATTCAAAACACAAGAAATAATTGTGAATGGATCGGCAGGAACACGTTATAGTTTGTTTTTCACATGGGTATTTCTATCCTTTTGCCTTTGGCTAGGACTTAACGCATCCAATAAATACCTAAAATGGCTTTTCGCCTCCACCTTTTGCTTATCCATTATATTGACAACAGGGACTGATTTCAGGCCAAATGGAGCTCGAAAAGAATATTGGCATGCCGAAGTCTTGCAACACTATTATACAGCTGAAAAAGGTGATAAAGTGAAATTTACGAACGCCAGTATGTCTTTTATAAAAAGAGAAGTCACCGACAAGCCTTTTGCTACATGGCAACGTATACTGCTAAAAAATGAATGTCTTTGGCAAAACAATGAAACCCTATATGCAATGCCTGATACCTCGGGCTTTTCAAGTCCAAAAGACAGTTTGAACATTACTAATTTCGCTAATGCTGATCCATTAGAGCTGGAATTCGTACATGCCGATTTCCAGCCCAAAGACAGTATATATTTACTTAGCCAGTCAAAAGAAGGCAGCTTTGCATCTCATGTATTGCCAATACGTAATCAAAATGGTTTTTCTTACCTAGCAATGTTGAACAAGCGATCGCTTCCTAGGCACAGCCATTTCATATTTTCGATTATCAACCTCAGAACAAAGCAGATATTTTATCTAAAAAATGAACTGGCTACTACGAATTAATCTGTTTTGAGAATAGTGACCAAATCAAGCCAACCTTCTCAAATACATCTGAATGGTATTTTCCAAACCAAGATACAAGGCATCACAAATCAACGCATGGCCTATCGAAACTTCGTCTAAACCAACCAAATGTTGATATAAGTATGCTAAGTTATCCAAATTCAAATCATGCCCTGCATTCAATCCCAAACCACATTCTTGTGCTTGCAAAGCTGCTTTGACATACGGAGCAATCGCTTTTTCCTTATTTGCTGAATATTCTCTTGCATATGCCTCGGTATAAAGCTCCACACGATCAGCGCCACATTCTTTAGCTCCAATCACCATCTTTTCAATAGGATCTACAAAAACCGAAACCCTGATTCCATGTTTTTTAAATTCGGCAATTGTTTCAGTCAAAAACGAACGATGCGCAACAGTATCCCAGCCAGCATCAGAAGTAAGCGCATGAGGCCCGTCAGGCACCAATGTCACTTGATGTGGCTTCGCTTCACAAACGACTTGAATGAATTTTGATTCAGGATTTCCTTCCATATTTAATTCAGTCGTGACTATTTTTTTCAAATCAAAAACATCCTGATAACGGGCATGTCGCTCGTCCGGACGAGGATGTATCGTAATTCCTTGCGCACCAAACCGCTCGCAATCTTTGGCCACTTTCAATATATCTGGCTGATTTGCTCCACGAGAATTTCTGATTAAGGCAATCTTATTGATGTTGACACTAAGTTTCGTCATTTACTTGCTTTGAATTTGTAATTTCCGACCTATTTTTGATGCAAATAAGTTAGAAATTATGAATTATGAGGGATGAATTATGAATAAACAAATGAAATTAAACCATTTACCGTTCACTATTCACTACTAACTGTTCACTATCAACTATAAAAGATGAGCTTAAAGATAAAAATCGAAGAAGGAATCAAAAAAGCAATGCTGGCGAGAGATCAAGATAGCCTCAGAGCTTTGCGTGGCTTCAAGTCTATGATTCTTCTAGCCGAAACCGAAAAGGGAGCAAAAGAAGAATTGACAGAAGACGCTGAATTGAAACTTTTGACCAAAGCGGCCAAGCAACGTAGAGATTCTGCCGAAATCTTCGGAAAGGAAAACCGTTTGGATTTGCAGGAAAATGAATTGAAAGAATTGGCTATCATAGAAGCCTATCTCCCAAAACAACTTTCTGACGATGAGCTAGTAGCATTCTTGAAAGAAATCATTGAAAAAGTAGGGGCAAAATCTCCTGCCGAAATCGGAAAAGTAATGGGTGTAGCCAGCAAAGAGTTGGCAGGAAAAGCAGACGGAAAAAAGATTTCCGAAGTAGCAAAAAATCTTCTTTCCTAATTTTTTAATTTTCTTCTGTGGCAAAGAATCCGCTTTTTTGCCACAGATTATTCCAAATCGTTATATTGCCATTAATTCCAATTAATCAATAATAATTCATAGATATAAAAGTCTAGATTAGCGAACAAATTGGAGTACGACATCGTTTACCCTATTTAAAATACAGCATGGAATTCACAATAAAACAAGAGGGCGAATTCAAATACATTGACGAAGGTCAAGGTGAAGTACTCTTGCTTTTGCACGGCCTTTTCGGAGCACTCAGCAACTGGGAAGGTGTTATTGAACATTTTTCTAAAAAACATAGGGTTGTAATCCCGATGATGCCGATCTACGAAATGCCTTTGAAAGAATCAAGCGTAGAAGGATTGGTGAAATACATCGAAGGTTTTGTGACATTCAAAAATCTTTCGGACTTGACCCTACTTGGAAACTCGCTTGGTGGACATATCGCCTTGATTTATGCCTTGAACAATCCCGAAAACGTCAAAAGAATGGTGTTGACAGGTAGCTCTGGATTGTTTGAAGACTCAATGGGAGGTTCTTTCCCGAAAAGAGGAAACTACGAATACATTAGAGAACGCGTTATTTACACGTTCTATGATCCAAATGCAGCTACTAAAGAATTGGTGGACGAAGTATTCGAGATTACGAACAATAATCAGAAGTGTCTGAGAATCATCAATATAGCACGTTCGGCACAGAGACACAACTTGGCGAAAGATTTACCAAAAATTGACGCTCCGACTTTATTAATATGGGGTTTGAATGATACTATTACTCCGACCGAGGTAGCGCACGAATTCATGCGTTTGCTTCCGAATGCTGAACTGAAATTCATAGACAAATGTTGCCATGCTGCCATGATGGAGCATCCAGACAAATTCAAC
>JAYVIX010000266.1:0-19787 GCA_043769845.1 Cytophagales bacterium | reverse complement strand
TTTTTACTCGTAAAAATAATGGCCGTATGAGAGAGTATATCAACCTTCTGTTTCCTGAATTCTTTATTATCGACTATATCTACCTTAATAAAGGGCTTGAAATCTATTTTTAAATCGTACTTATCTCTTAATTGATAATAAGGAGATTTTTCATCTGAAGGAGCCGGCTGGGAAATGAGTATTGATTTTACCTTTTTGAGCCTTTCTTTGATAAAGTCTTGAGCAACTTGAACACTCATTGTGAAACAAATTAATAAAAGTAAACCGTGTATAACTTCACAATAACGAAATATGGAAGCCATTCTGTGATGCAAAGATAGGAAATTAGGTACAGTGTACTAACTTTTGTAACACGATTTATCAAAAACGAAACTTTAATGGATGTTAGCGTCAAGAAAAAAAGCGATGAAAATAAAAATATGGGCAGTATAATTGGCCTTATCCATACCACTTCTGCATAGTTTAACATCGTGAGCAACAGCAATACAACAGACCACAAAACTGAAACTCTCACAAAAATCATAAAATGAGAGATGGCAAATTTATTGACCGAAAAAAGCCAAGAAATTGCATAGGTGGCAACGTATTTTAACAAATAAAAAAATGCTGACAAAAACACTAAATAGAAAACTTTGCCAAAAAACTCGAAAAATGAAAGGTTTTGTGACTGTTCTTGGAAAATTGGAAAACTGGCACAAACAATTGAAAAGAAGAACACGCCAACTATGATAAACGCAAAATTATATCCATCGAAGGTCACTCTTGAAGACGAATGTTCAGCACTATTGTCTGACAAAATGGACAGTAATGAAGTATACTGGTCAAATATTTTTGTATATGTATTTCGCACCAACACAAACAAGGCAAAACATAGAATCAACAAAATTGCGAAATAATCTCTCACAATATTGCTCACTCGCAATAGCGGAACCCCACTTCGCAAACCATCATCTTGATGCTGAAAGCGTTGAGTCGAACTAAGAATGGCAATAGAATCTATCAAGGATTGATTGTACTGACCATAAAAACTCAAAATAACTGGTGTCGCGCCTTTTGAAATACTATCTATACTAATAGAAGTATCTTTTTGAGACGATACCTCGTCCCAAAATTGATGATTGACATATAAGGCAATAGGCTGCTTTGTTCGAATATTCAAATACAAGCCCAAGTAGTTTTTTGCCTCCAAATTGATGTGCAAAGGCAAATCATTTTTATTGCCTGTCACGAAAGGATAAAACTTTTTGGATGCTTCATCGAAAACCAACCAATCATTATTCAAATACTTTACTATTTGGGCATCAGATCGTGTAGCCGAAAAAAACTGGCAAACACAGATCAAAAAGAATAGGCTCGAAAGATATTTCTTCACTTTTGCTCGGTCTTATCTTTTAGTGAATGAAAAACAAACATCGTCACCAGTTGAATGATGATGAACAATATCAGTCCAATTGTATTATTTAATTCGTTATTAAACAAAAAAAACGAAAAAACTGCAAAGTTGATAAAGGATAGCAGTAAGACGATAAAAACTTGGCTCATGCCCGCAAAAAGCAAACGATGATGAATATGGTTCTTGTCCGAAGCAAAAGGCGATTTGCCTGAAAATATCCTGATAAAGGTAATCCGAACGGTATCGGCAATGGGGATAAAAATAATGCTCATTGCCAAAATAGGTGCGTTTTGATAAGGCGTTTTCTCCACAAATTTTACCAAAAGGGCCGCCACTACAAAACCACAAATGAGGGAACCAGTGTCTCCCATAAATATTTTTGCTTTGCTAAAATTGTAACGCAAGAAACCCAACAAAGCCCCTGCAAGCGAAACTGACACTAAAACCAAAGCCCTTTCGGAGGAAATAAAAAACATAATACCAGAAATCATAAGCATGATAGTGACAACGAGTGTTCCGGCTAGTCCATCAATTCCGTCTATTAAATTGATGGAATTAGTAATGGCGGTAATGACTACGATTGTGAACGCATAACTCACGCCAAGATCCAGTTCGAAAAGTCCGAGAAGTCCGTGAAAATTTGTAATTCTAAAATCGCCCAAGAAAACCAATAATCCTGTAGCCAAAATCTGAACAAAGAACTTTTTAAATGCCGAAACATGCACTAAATCGTCTTTGACGGCTATGTAAAAAATGACCAAACAACCGGCCAACAGATACTGAACATCTTCATTTATTTTTCCAAAAATCATAATGGCCGATAAGAAACCGGCAAAAATAGCCAAACCGCCAAGACGTGGAACTGAAACCAAATGGGTAGTCCGTTCATTGGGGAAATTCAGCAACTGCTTGCTCTCGGCTACATAAATAATAGACGGAATCGCAAACATGGAAATAACCAAGGCCCAAAAAAAACACAATAAAACTTCCGCCATGCTAACGAATCACAATTAACTGATGCCTCATCTTTTCAGACTCGGTCTCGAAGACCACTACATAAGAACCTGGCGGAATAATAGAAATATCTATTTCGACAGGATTCGCTATTCTCACTATTTCTTTGCCTTCCAAACTATAAAAAGTAGCCGAAAGCACTTTCGACTTGTTTCCTTTCATCCGAAGTATATTTTCCACAGGATTGGGATACACCACGAATGGCTCATAAGCCAAATAACTTGGGCAATTAAACGCATAATTATATGAATTATTTCTAATATAATTATCGGGGTTAGATTTTGGTAATTCTATGTTTACTTTCAGACTATGAGCATACTGATAAGATGATTGTGAGGACAAAAGAATCACAGTATCCTCGCCCGACAACAATGTCCCTGTCCAAGTGAGCGAATCTGAAACTTCATTAAAAACAGATTTGATTTTAAACGAATTAACGTCCTTAGTCCCTTTATTAGCCACCCTCAAACGAGGCGAAACCAACTGTCCAGAACAAAACGAAGCAGTATCAAAGCGTACCTCAACCAAAGAAAGGTCATTTTCAAAAGGTGGAACAAGGGCGTTATTTGAGATAAAAAGTAAACTTCTTCTTAACAATAACGTGTCGTGCATTTTGGCAACCTGCCCTTTTGTGAAAATATTCATGCACGCATCTCTCGAATAATCTAGAAAATTCGAAAACATTCTACCATGTGGCGCATTCAAACATGGCGCTGCATCAAAAGAAGGAAAGGCTGGGCATGCAACTGGCTTATAATCAGTTTCGGATTTCTGATGCGGAGTATCATTCACTTCATCATCTCCACATCGAGTATTTGTACTAGTATTGCGCCCCCAAACATGGAACAAACCTAGCCAGTGCCCAATCTCATGCGTAGCCGTTCTGCCTTTGTTAAAGTACTGAGACAAATTGCCAAAAGTACCAAATACTCGATAGCTCACAACCACACCATCGCGAGTTGAACCCACCGGCAAAGGTGTATTGACATAGCCTAGCAATCCTGAACTCAAATTACATACATAAATATTAAGGTACTTGTTCTGATTCCAAGGATCAATCCCGCCTCTTGTCGTATATTTTACATAGTCCATGGCATACTCAAAAGAAGACGATGAAGTTTTAGTATACGTAACACCATCTGTTGGATTGCCTGCGGGGTCTTGCTTGGCCAATACAAATTCGATTTCGGCATCGGCAGCTAATGCTTTGAATGGGGCTGGAGTTAAGGAAGTATCTGCATTTTTTCTGCGAAAATCTTGGTTCAATACTGCAATTTGACTCAATACCTGCTCGTAAGACACATATTCGGTAGACGTACGATAGACCACATGCACCACTACCGGGATTTGATAGACATTCGATTCGGTTCTAAAATTGGTCGAAAAAGACCTTTGTGAAGCTGATTGTTCTTGCTTTCGCATCAAGGTTTTTTCTTCATCAGATAATGCTTTGTGAGAATGCACGCAACGCTGCAATTCTTCCTCTTCTTGAGCAAAAGAAAAAAGTGAAATGGTAAGCAAAAAAAGTAAACACCAGATTTTCATCACTAAAACAATTGTAATTCTGAAATGTAAATACGAAAATAGGGGAAATAGTGGTGACTTAGGTTTCAGTTTATCATTTTATATACAAAATGGCTAAGTTTGAACAACATTTTAACCTAACGATACGATGAGTCTTTTAATAGTTGGCTCTGTTGCCTTTGATGCAATAGAAACCCCATTTGGCAAAACAGATAAAATTATAGGTGGTGCGGCCACTTATATTTCGCTTTCTTCTTCCTATTTCGCCAAAAAAGCAAACTTGGTGGCGGTTGTAGGTGGCGATTTCCCAAAATCGGACATTGCAATGCTTCAAAAACATGGCATCAATACGGAAGGATTGCAGGTGAAAGAAGGTGAAAAATCGTTCTTCTGGTCGGGCAAATACCACAACGACATGAACTCGCGCGATACTCTGGTAACCGAATTGAACGTATTGGGTTCTTTTGATCCGATTATTCCTGAAGCGTACCAAAATTGCGAATATTTAATGCTTGGCAATTTGGCGCCTGCGGTACAAAGTACTGTAATCGAAAGACTTAAAAAACGTCCAAAACTGATCGTGATGGATACGATGAATTTTTGGATGGACATCGCTTGGGACGATTTGATGAAAACGATCTCGATGGTAGACGTACTTTCGATCAATGACGAAGAGGCTCGTTTATTGTCGAAAGAATATTCATTGGTAAAAGCTGCGAAAAAAATCATGGCAATGGGCCCGAAAGTGCTCATTATCAAGAAAGGAGAACATGGCGCACTTCTTTTCAACAAAGACCAAGTATTCTTCGCTCCTGCCCTTCCGCTAGAAGATGTGTTTGACCCAACTGGTGCTGGCGATACTTTCGCAGGTGGTTTTATAGGTTATTTGGCCAAAACAGGCGACATCAGTTTCCAAAACATGAAACGTGCCATTATCTACGGTTCGGCAATGGCTTCATTTTGTGTCGAAAAATTCGGAACCGAGCGTATCGTGAATCTTTCAGAAAAAGAATTAGACGAAAGAGTACAGGATTTTGTGGATTTGGTACAGTTTGAGATCGAATTGCAGTAAGATTTTTGTTTGCAGTTTAAACAAAAGAGGTCGCTCCTAATGGAAGACCTCTTTTCGTTAAATATTCCTTAAGCCTGAATTTCGAAACAAAGTATATTACGCTAACACCTCAAAATCATAGGTAATCTTGGCGGTAGGTTCCAGTGTTTTCGAAACAGAGCAATATTTGGTCATGGACAAGTCGACTGCACGTTTAGCCTTCTCGGGATCAACGTTTCCGTATAGTTTGAAATGAACGTGAATGTCGCGAAAAAGAGATGGTTCTACTCCTTGCTCTCGCTCGCCATCTACAGAAATTTCGATATGGCGAAGCTCTTGTTTTTGTTTGTTCAAAATACTCACTACGTCCATTGTACTACAACCGCCTATCGCTGCCAAAAGCAATTGCATAGGACGAAAACCTAATTCTTGACCACCAATTGCAGGCGAACCATCCATCTGCATTTTGTTGCCTTGCTCATTAGTGGCTTCTAAATGTGTTGCGTTGTTGATACGTTTTATCTCGATTTTCATTCTTTGATTGCTTTGTTTTTCTAATTCAAAACTAACCAAAAGCGTTCAATTTCTGTGTGTTTTGTTTATCTACTCACCACACGAGGCATTCCGCCATCACGGCCTGCAAATCCAGATTCGCCATCTTGACCAGAAGAACCTCTGCGTCCAGTAAAAAGAAGACTTAAAATAGATTTCTCGTCTTTCGCATATCCACCTTTTCCACTTCCGCCACTTGCACCTTTAGCTCCAGATCTTCCTCCTTTATTGTTGACGGTGAGTTTTTCCAAAAGATCTTTGTCTTGTTCCGAAACAAAGATTTCGACACGACCACCATCACCACCGTGTCCACCAAAACCTCCGTTTCCACCATTTCCACCTTGCCCTGCCGAGGCCGAATTAGCACCATCTTGGCCTGCAGATCCTTTGCCGCCATCACCTCCGTTGCCTCCATCACCACCATTGCAGTCGACTATCAATTTTAGAAATTCTAATTTGGTGAAATATTCTTCCCCCGAACCATTCCCTTGTTCTTTGATTAAACTACGCACATATACCTCAGAATCAATCGTATCACGCCTCAGATAGATTTCAAGATTAGGCGCATGTTCGCCATTCTCACCATTTTCACCCGATTCGCCATCAACTCCGTCTTTGCCATTGGATGCAGTTCGTGAATAATTCGATCGACCCGAACGACCATCTCGGCCCGAACGACCATTTCTATTGACTACGATTTTTTGTTCCGTATCATATTCGATAACTAAATCGTTTCCCACGCTTTCTTGGCCAGCAAAAACAGGTTTTATAGTGATCGATTTTTTAAATATTCCGTCCCAATAAGGCATACTCAAGACCTCGGGAGCGAGTAAATGATGATCAATTTTCAGAGAGAGATTTTGTTTTTCTTGTTCAGATAAGTTTCTGTATTCTAATACTTTACCATTGCTGTAATAGCAATAAATAGCTAGCGGAATGGCTTCGCCAGGAAGGAACTTTCGAGTTACATTTAGTGAAATGGTAATACGTTCGATATAGGCAAAATAGACTTTGATGAATTTGGAGTATTCAGGATTATTAAGCGGACGAATAGTGATCTCGATTTCGTGTTTTTCTTTCGTCAATAATCCTTTATTGACTCGGAGAATGCCTTTTTGAAAACTACCCATATTGGTAGTGATGTCAAATTTGTTCCACGCAATGTCCGTTATTTTGCCCATCCCGGTGCCACGTATTTTTCCATTCGACAAAGTGGAGCGCAACTTTAGTACAATTGCATTAGTCGAATCGTACACTTTGGGCAGTGCTTCTATTTGCACTATTTTCTTGCGTGGCAAAGTTTGTGAAACGCCTTGTAAAGAGGCTAATAGGAAAATAATAAATGAAATATATTTCATTTTAATAGTCTTTTCTGTTTCGATTTCAAACGCCAATGTAATGGTTTTTATTGTCGAGAGAAATCTCGTTATAAGAAAAATGGTGCGTTTGTTGTAAATAACCGTTTTTCGTACAAAACCTTCGACTATTCTCTTATAAAACAGCAACGGCCTGGAATAATCTTCCAAGCCGTTGCTGTTTTATAAGAAAAACTAGAAATACTAGCCAATCAAGCCCAATTCCACCAAATCTTGAATATCAAGGATTCCTGCAGGTTTGTTGTTGTCAAGTACTAAGATGTTGTCAATTTTGTCTTTCTTGAAGATATTTACCGCATCGTAAAGCAAGGCATCAGCTGAAACAGTGATAGGAGCTTTGTAAGTAAAGTCGCCCATTTTCTTGTCCAAAGTACTTTTGCCGTTGTCTTTCAATTGTCTGCGGATATCGCCATCAGTGAATACACCTTTCAAATTGCCAGCTGCGTCTAAAACAGAAACTGCGCCCAATTTAGAATCGGTCATTTTTACCAATGCATCCAAGATCGTATCAGATTCAGAAACCGTTGGGTTTTCAGCTTTTACTACTTCTCTCACACGCATCGTCATCAACTTAGTATGCTCAATGAATTGGTCTGTACCAACAGTAGTGAAATTATTGGTAGTCAAGTTTTTCATGACGCTCCAAGGCACTGTGCAGCAATGAGCACCAGCACGAATCGCAGTGCGCACGTGTTCTGCATGACGTACTGACGAGAACATCACTTTCGATTCAGAACCGAAACGCTCGATCATGTCGATACATTCTTCCACTAAAGTAAGTGCATCGTGACCTTGGTCTTGGAAACGACCAACCAACACACACACGTAGTCTGCACCAGCAGACATCGCCATATACGCTTGGTTCAAAGTATAACAAAGGTGAACGTTTACTCTGTAACCTTTGTCTTTCAACATTTTACAAGCAGTAACACCTATCAACGAAACTGGAACTTTGAAGAAAGTAGTTTCAGGATTTAATCCTAATGCAATAAGTCTATCAGCCTCTTTTACAATTTCTTCAGGAGTATCGCCAAGAGCTTCAACGTGAAGCCAAGTAACCATTTTAGAAAGTTTTACAATCGCAGCATCAATATCAGTGATACCATGACGATGCATAAAAGTAGGTGTGGTAGTCAATCCAGTCAGGAAGCCAAGTTTTTGAGCTTCTTCTATTTCTTTAAAGTCTACTGAGTCTAAATAAAGTTCCATTATCTGTTATTCGATTATTCGGTGGATAGTTTATCTTTTAATTTGAATTAAGCTTGTTTAGGAAAGCTTTTTACTAAATTGTGTATTTCGATCAATGGTTTTAGGAATTCTTCCAAATGATCTAGATAATATTGGCTTGCTGCATCGCAAAGTGCTTCTGGCGGGTTTGGATGAGCTTCTACAAAAATTCCATCAATACCAGCAGCAACACCTGCTCTTGCCAAAGTTGGAAGAAACTCCCGTGCACCACCGTTAGGGTCAGAACTTGGGATTCCGTATTTACGGATAGAATGTGTAACGTCAAAAACTACAGGATAACCAGTTTTAGCCATGTGGTAAAAACTACGAGGATCTACTATTAGGTCGTTGTAACCAAAAGTGTAGCCACGTTCTGTCAAAATGATTTGGCTGTTACCTGATTCTACTGCCTTTTCAGCAGGTTTGCCCATATTTTCGGGTGCAAGAAACTGACCGTGTTTGATATTGATTACTTTGCCAGTTTTTGCAGCAGCAACCATCAAATCGGTTTGCATACACAAGTAAGCAGGTATTTGGATGATGTCCAACACTTCACCTGCTTCACTCATTTGCTCTGGGTAATGCACGTCTGACAAAATCGGCACATTGAATGTACGTTTGATTTTGTCCAACATTTTGAGGCCTTCTGTAATGCGAGGACCTACATAATATTTAAGCGAACTACGATTGTCTTTTTGATAAGATGATTTGAAGACAAGCGGAAGGTCTAATTTTTCGGATATTCTGACCAGTTTCTCGGCCGTTTCCATCATAATTTTCTCGTCCTCAATCACACAAGGACCTGATATTAAGAAAAGTTTGTCTACACCGCATTCGATGTTTCCAACCTTCACAATTTTATTCGACATGAATAGACTAATTAATTTGGGCGCAATTTAAGTGAAATACTTCGAGTAGCAATAAAAGGGGGTTGTGTATTGGGTGTTAGGTTTTGGGTTTTTCAAACGAAAGATAAAAATCAGGATAAATTGTTTAAGAATAACGGCAGATTAAAGCACTGAAACCTGCCGCTAAGTTTCACTATTCAACAATTAATTTCCCTGTCAATCGTTTATTGTTATTAGATGAAATACTATAAAAATACATCCCTTTTTTGAAGGCACTAATGTCTATTTTAGTGAATCCTAAAGCAGTTTCGCTGTATACTATTTTGCTAGAATTGTCCATCAAATTAATTCTTACAGTACTTGAAATTTTTCCTAAATCGAAATTGATAAAACTTGAAGCTGGATTGGGCGAAATAGTGATTTCAGATTGAAAAGCTTCCTCTTCCAAAGTGCCGAGAATTAAAGGCGTACCCCATTCTTCATTTCCTTTTTTGTAGTAACTCAGACTTTTACTTTTTCCTCCTTTACCATAAGGGTTAATACAATCAAAATACGGTCCGCCAAGACCTTTATAGTAAAATAGAAAGCAAACGTTATCGTTATTGCTTGAGCTTGTATTAAAACAATTTTTACCATCTGTAATATATACTTTAGACCCAGTACGAAGCCCCCATCTGTTAAAGGTCAATAAATTAGTAGAAGAGTAAATAAAACTAGTCATGTCTTTGTCCAAAGACATGACTAGTGGCATCAAAGGAAAATAATCATATAGGTATTCTAAATAAACAGTGTCTGTGGTATAATTAATTGTTCCGTCTAGATTAGAAAGCATCTTTCTAAGTGATTTGTACCTCAAGCTGCTGTCTGTTGAATATTTTGAAACAATAGAGTCAATTATTGTTTTTATTAAAAGGTCGCTATATATGTATTCCCTTTCTTCTGTCTGAAATATATCACCAATTTCATAACCGAAAATATTAGAGGCATTTAAGTTTTGGAATCCTAGATTTGAACTTTCTTTTCCAATAATGTTTAAATCTTTCAATGTGCTTTCACTTGTCATGTATCCGAAATTTTTGTCATTCCAATGAAATAGGTACGGAATTGTAGAAATACCTTGTGTTTTACTTAATTCAATCTTAAGCCCATCATATGGATGACTTGTATCACTTCCGTCTGTCTTTAGGATGTTAATTGAAAATGTTTTTGTAGAATCTAATATTTCTAAGATTTGTTTCTTCTTGTTTGCATAATATGTGATTTCGGCTTTCCACTTTGGAGTGGAAAAAGCAATCCATTTTTCATAAAGTTTTGCTTTCGTCTTAAAAATAAAAGGTTCTCCGTAAACGTTTAGAAAAATACACGTACCATCTTGTTTTACCACAATAGAATCTCCTAGCCATGAATCTCCTAAATTAGTATAATCACAACTTGATCCTATTTTTCCAGTCCATCGGACTTGTTTGTACATATAGTAAACAGAGTCTTGTCCAAATGCTTTTACTGAGTCTATTAAAATTGGGTAGACATCGTTTAAGTTTGCATCGGAGAAATAATAAACATCATTTTTTTTAATAGGATAGTAATCCTGCGCAAAAATTGAAAAGCTTGTGCAAAGTGCACTGATAAAAAGTAGTAGTTCTTTCATGGTTTGAGTTACAATTACAAATTAGACTTTTTAAAGCCATATGTTCCCAATTTTTTGTAGCTATTTTCAAATTTTTATAGTTTATATTAAATTTATTATAAAATCGTCTATCCCAATACCTTCTCAATCTTCTCCAAAGCCCAATCAATTTCTTTTCTCAGAATAACCAATGGAGGCGCAAGACGAATGATCGTTTGGTGGGTTTCTTTTGCCAAAATACCTTCAATAATCAGTTTTTCGGTGTATTGTCTTGCCTTTCCTGCCGATTCGTTCAGTTCTATCGCGAGCAAAAGCCCTTTGCCACGTACCTCTTTAATTTTGGGCAGGTTAAGCCCTTTCAATTTTCTCAAAAAATAAGCTCCCAATAATTCTGATCGTCCAATTAGGCCATCTTCCAAAATCACGTCCAAGGCAGCCGAAGCGATAGCACATGCCAATGGATTGCCGCCAAAAGTAGAACCATGACTCCCTGGTTCAAAAGCCACATTCATGATGGCATCGTTAGCCAATATGCCAGAAATAGGATACAATCCTCCTCCTAAAGCCTTTCCTATGACGACAATATCGGGCACTACAGCTTCGTGTTGATAGCAAAATAGCTTGCCCGTGCGCCCTAGTCCCGTTTGGATTTCGTCTGAAATAAAAAGCACATTGTTTTTCTTGCAAATTTCGAACGCTGCTTTTAGGTATCCAGTATGCGGAATCTGAACGCCAGCTTCGCCTTGAATAGGTTCTACTAAAAAGGCTACCGTATTTTTGGTAATGGCGCTTTGCAAGGCAACCTCATCAGAATAAGGAATCGTTTTGAAACCTACAGGGAATGGGCCATATCCTTTTCGGCTACTATAATCGCTTGAAAAGCCAACAATGGTGGTGGTGCGTCCGTGGAAATTTTGAGCACAGACGATGATTTCAGCTTTGTCGGCTTCTACTCCTTTTGCAAAATAGCCCCAACGTCTCGCTGCTTTGATGGCCGTTTCCACTGCTTCTGCTCCCGAGTTCATGAGCAAGGCTTTGTCAAACCCAGTAAGCCTTGTTAGCTTTTCCAGAAAAGGAGCCATTTGGTCGTTGTGAAAAGCACGGGAGGTGAGCGTGAGCTTGTCCAATTGCTTTTTGGCCGCTTTTACAATTTTAGGATGCAAGTGGCCTTGGTTCAATGCCGAATAGGCCGAGAGCATGTCAAGATATTTTTTACCTTCCAAATCGGTCACCCAGACGCCTTTTGCTTTGTGGATCACCACTGGCAAAGGATGGTAATTGTGTGCGCTTACTTTGTTTTCTAAAGCAATGATTTCTTCTGATTGCTTTCTCATATAACTTGACTTCTGATACTACGTTACAGCAAGCATACGCACTTTAATTATTTTGATGAAACATTCCAGAAAAATAATTGACATCATTGGCGTCCCGAGCGACTTTGGAGCCAACGTGGCGGGCGCACTCATGGGGCCAGCAGCCTTGCGTACCGCTGGGCTTCACGAAAAGCTACAAAGTATTGGGCGAGAAACCCACGAATCGGGCGACATTGTGGTGCCTAACCGATACAATTTAGCTGCAGAAAAAACCAACAACAAGTATTTGCCAGTGGTGCATGCCATGTGCCAAGAACTGAAAACTGCTTCTATGGCGGCTCTTGCTTCCCATCATATTCCATTGGTTTTAGGAGGCGACCACAGTATTGCGATTGGCTCACTCGCTGCTACCTGTACGTTTTATAAAAAGCAACGAATTGGTTTGCTCTGGGTCGATACCCATGCCGACATCAATACGCCCCAATCTTCCCATACAGGCAATATCCACGGAATGCCCATCAGTGTGCTATTGGGAAAAGGATATGCTGAATTGACACAACTCTTTGACAAGCAAACAACCATCCAGCCCGAAAATATTGTACTGCTAGGCTTGCGGGATATTGACCCTGAAGAAAAAGGCATCTTGAAAAAAAGTGGAATTACCTACTATACGATGCGCGATATTGACGAAAAAGGAATTCGCAAAATCGTGAAGGAGATCTGCAAACACCAGTTCAAAGACATTGACGGCTTACATCTTTCTTTTGACTTAGATGTAATGAATCCTACCCAAATGCCAGGAGTGAGCACGCCAGTTCCTGGAGGACTAACCCTTCGAGAAGCGCATCTTTTGTTAGAGATGCTTTACGAAACCCAACATATTATAGCTGCTGATTTTGTGGAACTGAATCCATTCAAAGACAACCAAGGCCAATCGGCCGCCATGGCTACGGACTTGATTTGTTCGTTGTTTGGGGAGAGGATTATTTAATCACTAACAATAGCTGACAGGTTCTTAAGCTCATGGACAAGCGACTTGATTTGTTCGTTTATTTACGCTTTTCAATACGATACAATATTTCGAAATTACCAAACGCTAAATCCTCACTTATGCCATCAATTCATTCAGGATTTTTTTCATTCCAATAGTCGCTTTTTCTTCTATTAAAACGAGGTTAGATCTTTGGGCCACATAAGGCATGTTCAAATCTACCACATATACAATGGCCTTATCTGGCGCATATTCTACCAGCCCTGCAGCTGGGTACACCACTAGCGAAGTGCCTACCACAATGAAAATATCGGCTTTGGAAGCAATACGAGCAGCCGTTTGAATCATAGGGACGTCCTCGCCAAACCACACAATATTTGGGCGTAGCTGTGAGCCTTTCTCGCATTTATCGCCTAATTTTAGTTCCCAACCTTTCATTTCATAAATCAACGATGGATCTAAAGTACTGCGGCTTTGGAACAACTGACCATGCAAATGAATGACATTGCTTGAGCCAGCTTTTTCGTGCAGATTGTCTACGTTTTGGGTCACGATCGTGACATCGTATTTTTCTTCCAGTTTTACCAATGCATCGTGTGCAGCATTGGGCTTTACCGAATCGGCTTGCCTACGTCTTTGATTATAAAAATCCAAAACCAAGGCCGGATTTTTGTTCCAACCTTGCGGAGTAGCCACTTCCATAATGTCGTGACCTTCCCAAAGGCCATCGGCTGCACGGAAAGTCTGGATGCCACTTTCGGCACTGATTCCTGCACCTGAGAGTACTACGATTTTTTGTTTCATGACTTTTCTATTGCTTGAAAAAATCAGTGTCTACTTCTTGTGATTACGAATTTAAGGTTTTTATTCTGTTCAAAATAATTGAATAAATATTCATTCGATTAATCGTTCTGTTGTCTTAAAGCTTTTTGTTAGACAAAAAATCCCTACAATTTTGCAGTTTGCATCCGTGCTATTATTGATTTGAGAACTTACAATAATAGAAAACTACTAAGCCAGAATTGAATATATAAATGTAAAAATCAACCTTCTTTTATTTCTTTTTCGGTATATTTCGAAGGACATTTCATCAAAATCTTATCGGCAACAAAAACATTTTGTTTTACCGAACCAATAATTACAACTTGTTCCGAACGTTCAAAATCGGCTGGTTTGGGTTCGTCAAACACTACATCCATGGCGGTGTTCATGGTGTCAATCAATACAAATTTGAAATAATTAGGGTCGATTTGCGGATTGTATTCCACGCCCATCAACTGGCCAAATGCATCTTTTTTCAGTTTTCCAACTACATGTATTTTGTCATTGTCCCCATTGGCAGCCATTTCTTGGGCATCTTTGAAAGTGACATAACTGCTCGTGCTTCCTGTGAGGGAAATAATGACACCAATTGCAGCTGCAATCACGACTAGAAGAATGATATGGGTGGTTTTCATTGGAGGTATTGGTTCTTGGGTATTAGACAAACACTTTTTGCTAATTGCTTTTGCCTTTTAGCTCTTTTTCAATTTTTGCCAATTTTCGTTCGGTCAAAAAAAGATAGACAAACATGCCCAAAAGCACGATTCCAAGCACTGCGACAACGGTATATATTTTGCCATCGGCACGAAAGGTGTCGGCCATGATGGGCTGATCGGTATCTTGTGCCAAGACTGAAAAACTCATTAACACAAACGAAATCAGGGAAACAATACGTAGTCTATTCATAATCAAGTGTTTCTTCTATTTTTCCAATTCTATTACGAAGGTCTGTGATCCAGAAACCTAGCAATGCCCAACCGACAATGGCTGGATAAAATACTTTGCGCATATTTAAATCCAAATCATAGGAATTAAAACCCGGATTGCCACCATTGCCAGGGTGCAAAGAATCGGTCAATCTTGGCAAGATAAATAGTAAAGGAATGAGCATCGCAAAAGCGAAAATGTTGTATACGGCCGAAACGCGGGCTTTTTTTTGAGGATCTTCCAGAGAACCACGCAAAACGAAATAGGCCAAATAAATCAGCATACCAATAGCGGAAGCATTCTGTTTTGGGTCGCCACTCCAATACGAACCCCAGGTATACTTGGCCCAAAGCATGCCAGTGAGCAAGCCTAATATTCCAAACACAATGCCTGAATTAGCCGATTGTGCGGCATAACGATCGAGCTTCGATTCGCCTTTTTTCAAATACATAACCGAAGAAATGCACGACCCCAAAAGCAAGAAAATCATTCCAAACCACATCGGTACATGGAAATAAAGATTGCGAATGCTTTCGTTCAAAATAAAACGCCTAGGTACTTCGCCCAAGAAACCAGCCAAAAGTGTGTAAAACAAAAGAATCACACATACTATTTTCCACCAAGAAATTTTCAAAACGTATTTTGTTTCTAACCAGCCAAAGGTAAGCCAATGATAGCCGATGTGCAAATGAGTTAAATCAGTGCGTAGTATAATCAAGCGTGATGGTATAAGACAAAAACCTAACATCCATCAATCGTTACCTGCCAAATTTATTACAATCTGTGCTAATCTTGTAACAGGGCAAGAGTAAAGCTGTTTAGTGCATATTCTTTAGGTTTCTTTTGGTCAAAGGATTAAAATCTGCTTTTAAAATATTGGCCGTTCTTTTTTTCAAATACCAATAAAGGAGCAAAGCCATCAACTTTTGAATACATATTATCCATTTCTAATCGATTGATCAATTGTGCATATTGATCTGAATCAAAAGGCCAATTTTCTGTATCTGGTGCTAATACCACAAACTGTTTTTCGTTTTTATTTATAAAGGAGGTATCAGAAAGTGCCTGTATACCAAAACATTGGCTCAAATAAACGCCAGTATTACATTGGGCATATATTTTACTTTTGTCTTCTATAAAATAAAAATCAATGGCCATTGGTCTAAACTTAAACCAGCGAAATAGACCATAAGAAATACAAGCCAATTTAAGTTGTACAGCTTTTGCGAAGTCAAAAAAGTCATTTCTAATTTTTATGATGTAAGAATATTTGCGGCCTCTTTTATACTCGCTCGTTCATCCAGTTTTGCTTTGTCGGGTCTGAAGGAGATAAAACTTAGTTTTCGAGGAAATAGAAATAATGCTCGCCTTCTTTGATAAAACCTACAGAGTCGAAAAGATGCTGAGCAGATTGGTTGCTGATGCGCGATTCGATCACTAAACCAATCGGAGCGTTTTCTAAAGCCAATTCTTTGCTTTGGTTGATGAGCATTTTGGCAACTCCTTGTTTGCGATAATCTTCGCGCACATACAGATCGTGCAAGACCCAAAATTTGTTGAGTGTAACGGACGAAAACGTGATATATAACTGAGTAAAGCCAACGCCAACACGCTCGCCATTTATTTCATCAATCGCCACAAAAATGGCCGATTCGTTTTTGGAAATTCGTTCTTTTAAATAATTTCCAGAAGCTTCAAGATTGGATGGTTTCTCGTAGAACTGCCTATATCCATCAAACAAAGGGAGTATAAAAGGAAGATCGTTGGCGGTAGCTCTTATTATTTCCATATTTCAAAAATAAGGATTCTGAGCCAAAAACAGGTATTACCTTTTTATTATATTCTGCATAAAACGGCCTTTTTTATCAAAATCGCTTTTGTTTTTGAATGTTTCAAACAAACTATGAAAACTATCTGTTTCGGTCTCTTTTATTTCTGAAAACGGAACGAAGCGTACTTCGGTAATAATTTGTTTGGCTTCATCCATTTCAGGGTCGACTCCTTTTATCAATTCACCTCCTATTTTTTCTACTAAAAAAAACAATTCTACAGCGTGTAATGGATGTTCGAAATACTCATTGACCAAAAGCATCTCTTTGATTTCGATCGTCAAACCCGTTTCCTCTAAGAACTCTCGCTTCAAACATTCGTCCACCGTTTCTTCGAAAGACAGTCCGCCTCCTGGAGGTGCCCAAAGAAATTTCGACTTGCCTATTCCTATGTGTTTGACAAGTAAGATGGTATCGTTTTCGATACAAATTCCGCTTACTCTTAGACGTAGTTTTTCTCCAAAAACATTTTTAATTTCTTGTTTGATTGACTCCATATTGTAGTTAAGAGTGAATAGTTAATAGTTCTGTATTCAACAAACAATCAAGTACTTACTATAAAATCTGATATTCCAAAGACAAATTCGGGAAAGAATGAACCTTGAAAAGGGTTCTTTGTGTCTTTTTAGTTGAGTTAAAAATAAGGAAGTCGACTCGCTTTACCAACTGAATTTCAGTATCGAAAAGAAAGCCTTTTCTTTTTGTATAATTTAGCGGAATAAAATCATTTTTTATGTACCGAATCAGCAGCATCGAAGAATACCACAGCGAATACGCCAAAAGCATTGAAAACCCTGAAAATTTTTGGGCAGAGAAAGCTGAAAATTTTGTTTGGCGGAAAAAATGGGACAAGGTATTGGATTGGAATTTTGCAGAACCAAATTTAAAATGGTTCGAGAATGGCAAATTGAACATTACCGAAAACTGTCTTGATAGACACTTGGCCGAAAAAGGAAACCAAACCGCCATCATTTGGGAGCCAAACGACCCAAAAGATTATATTAAATATATTTCATATAATGAGCTTCACAAAAGCGTTTGTCAATTCGCTAATGTACTGATTAGCAATGGTGTAAAAGCAGGCGATTGTGTCTGTATTTATATGCCAATGGTGCCCGAAGCGGCCGTGGCCATGTTGGCTTGCGCACGAATTGGGGCGATTCATTCGATTGTTTTTGCTGGTTTCTCGGCAACTGCTTTGGCCGATCGGATTTTGGATTGTGATTCGACATGCATCATCACCAGCGATGGTGCCAACCGAGGCGCAAAAAAAATTGGGATCAAAGAAATAGTGGACGAGGCTTTAGAAAAATGTCCCGAAGTAAAAGCCTGTATCGTCCTGAAACATACTGGCGAGCAGGTGACCATGAAACCAAATCGCGACAAATGGTGGCACGATGAAATGGCAAATGCTACCACAGAAAATGTGGCTGCGGAAATGGATTCCGAAGATCCACTTTTTATCCTTTACACCTCTGGTTCAACCGGAAAACCAAAAGGGGTTGTACATTCCACAGGCGGTTACATGGTGTATGCTCATTATTCGTTCTTGAATGTGTTTCAATACAATGCTGGTGATGTGTATTGGTGCACGGCCGATGTAGGCTGGATCACAGGGCATTCGTATTTGCTCTACGGACCGCTTTTGGAAGGTGCTACCACGCTGATGTTCGAAGGAATCCCCACTTATCCTGATGCTGGTCGTTTCTGGGAAGTGATTGATAAACACAAGGTAAACATTTTTTACACTGCTCCGACAGCTATTCGTTCGCTCATGGCGGCTGGTGATGAATGGCCTAACAAATACGAAATGAGCAGCTTACGTGTATTAGGTTCGGTAGGCGAACCGATCAACGAAGAAGCTTGGCATTGGTACCACGAAAAAGTGGGCAAAGGCAAATGTCCAATTGTAGACACGTGGTGGCAAACCGAAACGGGCGGAATCCTGATTTCGCCATTGGCAGGAATCACCGTCACAAAACCTTCTTTTGCGACTTTGCCATTGCCCGGAGTCCAGCCGATGATTGTGGATATGGAAGGCAAAGAATTGATTGGCAACGGAGTAGAAGGCAATTTGTGCATGAAATTCCCTTGGCCATCCATTATTCGCACTACTTTTGGCGACCATGAGCGTTGCCGCCAAACGTATTTTGCTACGTACAAAAACCTTTATTTTACAGGCGATGGTTGTCGCAGAGACGAAGATGGTTATTATCGAATTCTTGGCCGAGTGGACGATGTAATCAATGTTTCGGGACACAGAATTGGGACTGCCGAAGTGGAGAATGCAATCAATCAGCATACGTATGTGGTAGAATCGGCTGTGGTGGGTTATCCTCATGCCATCAAAGGACAAGGGATTTATGCCTTCGTGATTTGCGATTCGGAGTTTGAAAACGCAGAAGCCGTTCGTGCCGAAATACTACATGAAGTGGTGAAAGAAATTGGCCCAATCGCCAAGCCCGACAAAATCCAGTTTGTGCGAGGTTTACCCAAAACCCGCTCTGGAAAAATCATGCGCAGAATCCTCCGAAAAATAGCCGAAGGCGATACGTCCAATTTGGGCGACACTTCTACATTATTAGATCCTAGCGTGGTGGATGAGATTAAGGCAGGAGCCTTGGGTTTCTAACATTGAACGTTGAACATTCAACTTTGAACTTTGAACTAAAAAAGGGTCAGGCATCGAGCCTGACCCTTTTTATATTACCTCTTTCCCCAACAACTTCAACAAATGGCTAGGTTTAAACATCTTTTCACCACGGATTTTTTCTTGAAGTTTTAGCACTCCACCAATCAATGCTTCAGGTCTTGGCGGACAGCCAGGTACATATACATCAACCGGGATAATGCGGTCTACGCCTTTTACAACATGATAACCGTGCTCCCAATATGGGCCGCCACAATTGGAGCAGGAACCCATTGAGATCACATAACGAGGCTCTGGCATTTGGTCATACAACCTGCGTACACGATCGGCCATTTTAAAAGTCACCGTTCCCGCCACAATCATCACGTCCGACTGACGAGGACTAGCCCTCGGAATTACCCCAAAACGATCCAAATCATAGCCAGATGCAAAAGTGGACATCATCTCAATGGCGCAACAAGCCAAACCAAAGCCCATTGGCCAAATGGATGACAACCTCGCCCAATTGAGCAAATCGTCCACTTTGGTTACGACTAAGCCACCTTCGCCAGAAAGTGGGGGCTGTGTTGGCTGTTGGATAATAGGCAGTGCGTTCAAATTTGAAACTATTGGCTGGGCATAAAGATAACTCACGAGCCGATAC
>JAYVIX010000265.1:0-3157 GCA_043769845.1 Cytophagales bacterium | reverse complement strand
AAAAAACATTTTCGCAAAACAGTTGGAAAACTATATTAACATCGACTCTACAGTTGCAGTTCTCAGTTCATTCCCGATTTTTTTATTTGATTATTATGGACATAACTATATTTCAAAATTATTGTCTGAAAATAGTAGAACCTATTGAAACACTACAACTACAAGCCGTCTTGGTTCTATGGAGGCCGCCCAAAACATGATTGCGAACTTCCTGCTGTCAAACATTGACGGGTCACGGAGCATTACGATTTGCCGTTACCTGTTTTCACCAACAATGCATTTTCCTATTATTGCAGTATGTTTCAAACCCATTTTGCTGATTGCTACTTACCGCTAGCGATCGAAAGAGCATTGACCTATCGTTTGCCCATGGGCTATGACAGTAGCTTATTGCAGGCGGGTAGTTTGGTGGTGGTTTCTGTCAAAAAATTCTTGTACACTGGTATCGTAATCAAAGTGCACGATGTCGAACCTGTTGGTTTTGAGATCTTTGACGTGGTGGAAGTAATCGAGGAAAAACCTGTTCTGACAACAAATCAAATCAAACTTCTCAACTGGATTAGCGACTATTATTTATCAGAAATAGGATTGACATTTCATGCGGCCTTGCCTTCTGGATTCAAAATTTCTACTGAATCCAAAATTCAATTAAACCCAGCTTTTGAAGAATCTGACGATATAAAACTTTCGAATAACGAAGCCATCTTGATCGAAACACTGCGCAATGTGGCTTCGATTGGCTATGTAGATGCGATGAAACTTTTGAGAATCAGTAATTTGTATAAAATTCTGCTCTCGCTCCGCCAAAAAGAAGCCATTTTGCTTTTCGAAGAATTCAAACACATTTACAAACCCAAAATCATCCAGAAAATACGGCTCACGGCTTCGTTTGCCCAAGACAAAGAACTATTGAAAGAACTGCTCGACAGCATTGCGGGTGAAGTTAAACAGGAAAATATTCTCCTGAGATATTTACAGGAAGTTCCTGTTTGGAAAAACGTAGACTCGAACGCTTTGGGCTTGAGCAAGTCGTTTTTTACGGGCAAAGACTTTTCGACTTCTTCGCTCAAGACCTTGATTAAAAAAGGCGTTTTCGAAGAATTCAGGCAAATAATTGCACGCGAAACGTTCGAATCCGAAAACGAAAAAAGAGAATATTCGCTTTCGGACGACCAGCAAAGGGCTTTGGAAGAAATCGTTCAGTATTTCAGCGAAAGGGACATTGTGTTGCTGCAAGGAATCACGGGCAGTGGCAAAACCGAAGTGTACATTCGCCTCATTCAGGAGCAATTGATACAGGAAAAACAAGTCCTGTTTTTGATGCCCGAAATAGCGCTTACCACCCAAATGACAAGCCGACTTTCGGCTGTTTTTGGCAAAGAATTAGGCATTTACCATTCGCGACTTTCAGAAAACGAACGAGTAGAAACTTGGAAACACGTACAGGATGGCTCTTGCAAATTGGTATTGAGTGCGCGATCGGGCGTATTTTTGCCGTTCCAAAACTTGGGTCTGATTGTGGTGGACGAAGAGCACGATTCTTCCTTCAAACAAAACGAAAAAACACCTCGCTATCAAGCACGCGACACTGCTTTGGTTTTGGCCAAAATGTTCAAAGCCAAGACCTTACTAGGTTCGGCCACGCCTTCTTTGGAAAGTTATCATTTGGCAAACAAAGGCGTTTATGGGTATGTAAAACTGGACAAACGCCACGGAGCAGCCATATTACCTTTGATCGAATTTGCCGATTTGAAGCAAGACCGCAAAAAAGTGGCCACGCCCAACCCACATGCCGATTATTCAGGCACGCTCATGTTGGCTTTGGAAGACAGCTTGGCAAAAAAAGAGCAATCGCTTTTGTTTCAAAACCGCAGAGG
Organism: Cytophagales bacterium; assembly: GCA_043769845.1. Lineage (GTDB taxonomy): Bacteria > Bacteroidota > Bacteroidia > Cytophagales > UBA9547 > UBA9547. Next base: position 1,280 of record JAYVIX010000265.1, on the reverse strand, counting down.
TTATGCGCCTTATTTGAGCTGCGAAACTTGTGGTTGGGTGTCGATGTGCGAGCAATGTTCGGTTTCGCTCACGTACCACCAGCGCGATAGGCGTTTGAAATGCCACTACTGCGGCCACAACGAAAAAGTACCCGCCACTTGCCCAGCCTGCGGTTCGGGACGCATAAAAACGAAAGGTTTAGGCACTGAAAAAATAGAGGAAGACTTGGCCGTTTTGATTCCGAATGCGCGAATTCAACGCATGGATCAGGACACTACTCGTGCCAAAAATGCCTTCAAAAACATTTACGATGCACTGAAAAAAGGCGAGATAGATATTTTGGTAGGTACTCAAATGGTGACCAAAGGCTTGGATTTCGAAAACATCAATTTAGCTGGAATCTTGAATGCGGATCAAATGATGTATTATCCTGATTTCAGAGCCAATGAACGCACCTTTCAAATGCTGACCCAAGTGGCTGGCCGCACAGGAAGGCGCGAAAAGCAAGGTTTAGTGATTGTGCAGACTTTCAATCCGAAGCATTATGTGCTGCAATATCTAAAAGCCAACGACATTCACGGCTTTTACGCCCGCGAATTAGAGGAACGGGAAAAATTCAACTACCCACCGTTTACAAGACTTATCAAACTGACTTTCAGGGATCGAGACAAAGAAATCTGCGACAAATCAGCTACTTATTTGGCACAAAAACTAGTACAAGCTTTCGGTACAAAAAGAGTTTTCGGTCCAGAATGGCCCTCGATTGATAAAATAAACAATTTTTACCTCAAGGAAATATTGTTGAAATTTGAACGCGACAAAGTAGACATTGCCAAAGCAAAAGCGATTTTGAAAGCTGCATCACTTGAATTTCAGTCAAACAAAGAATTCAGAAGCACGCAGTTGATAGTGGATGTGGATCCGTATTAAGTCGTATTTGAATCGCTCAATTCAACCCCCACCAAATAGGCGAGTTGCGTTAAAAACCTCGTTTAATTACCTTAGCAATATCAATCCAAGTCTGCAATAACTATGATTACCGACATCAATCAATTAGACCTTACCAAAAGCTACACTTATGCCGACTACCTCACATGGCAGTTTGACGAAAAGGTGGAGATTATCAAAGGCAAGATTTACAAAATGTCGCCCGCTCCTGCCAACAAACATCAAAGCATCAGTAGTCATTTACATACTGAATTGGGCATATTTCTAAAGAAACAAAAGTGCCAACTTCGCGCTCCATTTGATGTGCGCTTGAACCATACCAAAAACAATCAACAAATAACCACAGTCGTTC
>JAYVIX010000264.1:0-2090 GCA_043769845.1 Cytophagales bacterium | reverse complement strand
CATGCGAAGACAATCATTTCTATGCACATATTACTTTTGACTATAATAATCCTGGAGTGCATGGTTTTAAAATTCAAGGCAATGGCCAGGTTTATGGTACCTATCTTTATGGAAATGACGAATATGTTGTTGGACCGCTTTTAGGAAACTGCAATACCAATTATGAATTTGCTATAGTGGATGTTGATTACCCAAATTGCAATGAAAGCTACCAAATGCCTGAACCTGTATGCTGTGAAGGCTGCATTATTCAAGAGTTGCAAGCGATTGGCATATGCGAATTAGACAACAGAAAAGTAAAGGTTAATTTCGACCATAATCAACCGCCGTCTTCACATTTTAACCTAAAGATCAATGGTGTATTTATTGGCAATTACGAGTTTGGTGCATTGCCAATCATTGTAGAATATGACTTCACTCCAGGTCAGGAATACAGCGTTTTTGTGTATAACGAAATATGTGAAAAGGAAGGCAATTTTGTCTTGACTTGTTCAAATCAAGGTGACTGCGATATTTCAAATTTAGTAGTTACAACTACAGCCTGTGAAAACAATGTATTTTATGCACACATCTCCTTTGATTATTCAAATACAGGAGATCATGGTTTCATGATTCGGGGAAATGGATTGATTTATGGCACTTATGAATATGGCCAGGATGAATACATAGTAGGACCACTTGTAGCAAATTGCGTAACTAAATATGAATTTGCTGTTGTAGATGTGGATCATCCTATGTGCAAAGACGTTTACAATATGACTGAACCCGTTTGCTGCGACGGCGAATGCTCCATCACTGAAATGAATGCAATTGGCCTATGCGAGAATGACGACAAAAAGGTTAAGATTAATTTTGAACATAATCAGGCCCCTACTTCTGAGTTCCACTTGAAAATAAACGGTGTATTCATAGGCACCTACCTCTTTGCTGAGCTTCCTATCATCGTGGATTACGACTTTACACCAGGACAGGTCTATAGTATTTTCGTTTACAATGAGCATTGTGAGAAGGAAGAGCATTTCACGCTTACTTGCTCAAATCAAAGCAGTTGCGAAATTTATGATTTGGTCGCCGAACCACATGCTTGCAATGAAGATGGATATTTTTTAATGGATGTGGCATTCCAGCACAATCAAAGTGTATCTAATACATTCAAAATCCTCATTGGTGAACATCTCTTTGGACCATTTGAATATGGTCAATCAGTTTATACAGTTGGTCCTTTGAATGGCGATTGTACGGTCAACAAGGTCATTGTGCAAGACTTAGAGCACCCAGATTGCAGAGATGTATTTGAGTTTGCACATGCTATCTGCTGTGAAGGAGCTTGCTCCATAACTGAAATGTCGGCTGTAGGACTCTGCGAGAACGACATCAAGAAGGTTAAACTAAATTTCGACCACAACCAAGCGCCTACTACTCAATTTAATTTGAAGATCAACGGCGTGTTTATTGGCACATATACTTTCGGTTCATTGCCTATTATTTTTAACTATAACTTCAATCCAGGACAGGTGTACAGCTTTTTTGTTTACAACGAATCCTGCGAGAAGGAGAAGCACTTTGCACTTACTTGCTCAAACCAAAGTGGTTGCGAAATATATGATTTGGTCGCCGAATCCCACGCATGCAATGACGATGGATACTTCTTATTGGATGTGGCTTTCCAACACAATCAAGGAGTCTCCAACACATTCAAAATCATCATTGGCGAACACATTTTTGGACCATTCGAATATGGTCAAACATTTTACACCGTTGGACCTTTAAATGGCAATTGTACGGTCAACAAGGTCATCGTGCAAGACTTAGAGCACCCAGATTGCAGAGACATATTTGAATTTGAGCATCCAATTTGCTGCAATGATGCCTGCTCCATCACTGAGATGACTGCCTTTGGATTCTGTGAGAACGACATCAAAAAGGTAAAACTAAATTTCGACCATAACCAAGCGCCTACAACTCAATTTAATTTGAAGATCAATGGCGTATTAATTGGTACATATACTTTCGGTTCATTGCCTATTATTTTTAACTACAACTTCAATCCAGGACAGGTGTATAGCTTTTTTGTATACAACGAAACCTGC
>JAYVIX010000263.1:0-3178 GCA_043769845.1 Cytophagales bacterium | reverse complement strand
TTTAAACCATGTACGTATTTGATCCACTTTGTCATACTGTTTGTTGGTTTTGTATTCTTTATACAGTTCAATCAACGAATCAATTAATCCTTCTTTACTTGCAGGATTTTCGTCTTTTAATCCCAAAATATCTTCCACTACAGTCTGGTAAGTGGACGTGAAACGATTAAATGTAGTTTCGTCAAGTTCGGAAACTTGAGAAGGGTTTAATTGATAAGCATTGATTTTCTTCAAAAGATTAAACAAATGCGAAATAGCAATCGCAGTATTGAAATCATCATTTAGACCTGCAAAACATCCATCGCAGGCATCGTTTACGGTTTTAATCGCATCTGCTTTTATTTCTCCCAATTCGTGTTTTAAGTTTTTTACCACACGCAAACCATTTATAATACGGTTGTAGGCTTTTCCCGAAGCTTTTATGGCTTCGTTTGAAAAATCGACCGTGCTGCGATATTGGGCTTGAAGGATAAAAAACCGAACCGTCATGGGCGAATAAGGCTGTTCCAGAATCGCATTCTCGCCAGAAAAAATGTCTTTCAACGTGACGAAATTGCCTAGTGATTTGCCCATTTTCTGTCCATTTACCGTTACCATGTTGTTATGAAACCAGTATTTGGCAGGAGCGTGGTCGTAGCCCACTTTGCTTTGCGCAATTTCACATTCGTGATGTGGAAACATCAAATCTAGTCCTCCACCATGTATATCGAATTGCTCGCCCAAGTATTTGCGGCTCATAGCCGAACATTCGATATGCCAACCAGGAAAACCTTCGCCCCAAGGAGAAGACCATCGCATGATATGTTCAGGTGACGCTTTTTTCCAAAGTGCAAAATCCAAGGCACCTTGTTTTTCGTCTTGGCCATCAAGCTCGCGCGAGTTAGAAACCATGTCTTCCAAAATACGGCCTGAAAGTTGCCCATATTCGCCACCTTTCCCATATTTCTCGACATCAAAATACACAGACCCTTTGCTTTCGTAAGCAAAACCTTTGTCCATGATATTTTTGATGAGTTCTTGCTGTTCGATAATATGTCCAGTTGCAAGTGGTTCAATGCTAGGCGGAAGCACATTCAGTTTGTGCATGTCTTCACGATAGCTATTGAGATAATTCTGAGCTACTTCCATTGGTTCTAGTTGTTCTAGTCTAGCGCGTTTCGCAATTTTATCATCGCCAGCGTCTGCATCGTTTTCGAGATGCCCTACATCTGTTACATTTCGCACATAACGAACTTTAAAACCGAGGTGTTGTAAGTATCTGAAAATAATATCAAACGAAACGGCTGCTCTGCCGTGTCCTAGGTGCCCATGTCCGTAAACAGTAGGGCCACATACGTACATGCCCACGAAAGGTGGATTAATGGGCTCGAATTTTTCTTTTTTACGACTTAGTGTATTATAAACCTGCAATTCCATAGAAGACAAAACTAATTAACAATTAACAATTAACAATGATAGCGACAGTTTCAGGCCAAATCATAACTTTGAGCATTAAACGTTGAACTTTGAACTATTATATAATTGCTGGCGAAAAATCGGGCGACTTGCACGGATCCAATCTCGTAAAATCCATTTTTTCAGAAGATTCTCAAGCTAATATTCGTGGAATTGGAGGAGAGTTGATGGAACAAAATGGTGTGAAATTATTCATGCATTTTCATAAAATCAATTTTTTCGGTTTTTATGAAGTCTTTATTAATTTGATCACGATACTAAAGGTTTTTAAGCAAACCGAAAACGATATTTTAGCTTTCAAGCCTGATGTGATTATTCTGATTGATTTTGCAGGATTTAATCTTCGAATGGCCAAGTTTGCTAAAAAGCATGGAATCAAAGTGTTCTATTACATTTCGCCCAAAATATGGGCATGGAACACAGGTCGAGCATACAAAATTAAGAAATTGGTCGATCGAATGTTTGTTATTCTACCATTTGAAGTCGCATTCTACAAGCAATTCGACTACAATGTGGACTATGTCGGTAATCCTATCATGGATTCGATAGTTTCCTTCAAACCTAATCCAAATTTTAAAAAGGAATGCAATTTAGAAGATAAGCCAATTATCGCACTTTTGCCAGGAAGTAGACCAGCCGAAGTAGCTTCTTTGTTGAAAATGATGATTGAGTTGAAAGAATCCTATCCAAGCTATCAGTTGGTAGTAGCTGCTATTAGTTCCTTACCGAAAACATTTTATTACGAAGCGGAAGCAAAAGGTATAAAGCTAGTTTTTGATCAAACGTACGATTTGTTGACCGTTGCCGAAGCGGCAGTTGTAGCATCAGGAACTGCTACTTTAGAAACAGGGTTGTTTCGAGTGCCGCAAGTGGTGGTGTATAAAGTAAGTAAGATTTCGTATGAAATTGCCAAACGATTGGTGAAAGTAAGAGACATTGCTCTCGTAAATTTGATTACCGATACCATTATTGTAAAAACATTACTTCAAAACGAATTGACGATTCAAAACCTAAAACGAGAACTGAGTGATGTATTAGTGACTGGTAATAAACGTGATACGATCCTTTTGGAGTATGAAAAGTTGGTGAAAGAAATCGGAGGTCCAGGCGCATCGTTGAAGACTGGAGAATTAATTGTGAAATATTTGAGGTCTTAAGTTGCGAGTGTAGATAATAATCGTACCTTTACATCCCAATCATGATCGCGGGGTAGAGCAGTTGGTAGCTCGTCGGGCTCATAACCCGGAGGTCATAGGTTCGAGTCCTGTTCCCGCTACGTTTAAAATAACCTTAGTCACAAGCTAAGGTTATTTTTTTTTGCTTAATTTCTACGAATAAATTTCAGTAAAATCTTCTTTTAAAATAAATAGAATTTGGTTGCGAGTATTAATAATAATCGTACCTTTGCACTCCAATTATGATCGCGGGATGGAGCAGTTGGTAGCTCGTCGGGCTCATAACCCGAAGGTCATAGGTTCGAGTCCTATTCCCGCTACGTTTAAAAGAACCTTAGACAAAAGCTAAAGTTCTTTTTTTGTTTGGAAAGTTTAAGTTTTTAGGCTCTTATCCGCCAGCTGGCGGACATTAGGTTCGAGTCCTATTCCCGCTACGCTTAAAAGAACCTTAGTTAAAAGCTAAGGTTCTTTTTTTGTTTGAAAAGTTTAAGTTCTTAGGCTCTTATCCGCCAGCTGGCGGACATTAGGTTCGAGTCCTATTCCCGCTA
>JAYVIX010000262.1:0-10925 GCA_043769845.1 Cytophagales bacterium | reverse complement strand
AATTAACAAGCCTATCGTCTTCTATTCATCCTAAAATAAAAAAAATAATGGAGTAGTTATAAATGATTTATTGTTAATATTAATGATAACTGTCAGTATATCAATGAGTTATATGTTTCCGTTCAGGCACGAGATACAAATAAGACCCAGAAACTTAACCTTGAAAACTGATTCCGCTCTGGCTAAGTTCGTGCCGACAAACTGCGAAACGGTAAAAAATACACCTAAAACAAAAGTGACAATGAATTTATATATTATGAAATATATTTTATTTTTTTGAAATTATCAAGAATGTTGAAACGGTAAACTAAAAATTAGATACTTCCTTTCGTTTTTATATAGGTAGTTTTGTTAATTTATTGTTACTACAATCCAACGTTTGCAATCCTTTAAAATATTGAATGCCCTCTAAAGAAGAAATATTCTTATTATTTAAGAAAAGGTTTCTTTGAATAAGAGAAAAGCCACCACCCGATTCTGTAATCAAAAGTCCATTTTTATCTGCAATGCAGTTAGTATCAAGAAGTTCGTTTTGAAAACATTGAGGGTAAGCTTTTTTGATAGATTTCCTGAAATTGCTATCAGGAATGTTAACATATTGTGCTTTAGCAAAAAATGCTGTAAATAATAATAAATAAAGTAGTTTAGTTTTCATAGTTGAACCAATACAAATAATTGCAAATATGGTGCAAGCCTTTTATAAAAAAAAGGCTACCCATTTCTGAGCAGCCTTCTTCAAATATAAAACCAAGAACTAAAAACTAGCTCAAGCTAATTGCTTGCATGCTTGTCATCGCCTCTCTCAACTCAGCACCTACCTCTTCAATTGGATGGAAACGGATGATTTCGTTCACGATGATGATGTCTTTGTTGTTTACACCGTTGTCTTTGCCAGCGTTGAAGTTGGTTCCGATCACGTCAGTGTCTATTTCTTCCATGAATTCAGCCAAAAGTGGCTTGCAAGCGTGGTCGAACAAGTAGCAACCGTATTCAGCAGTATCAGAGATCACACGGTTCATCTCGAACAATTTCTTACGAGCGATTGTGTTGGCGATAAGCGGAGTTTCATGAAGCGACTCGTAGTAAGCCGATTCTTCTTTGATACCCGATTCTGTCATCGTTTCGAACGCTAGTTCTACACCGGCACGAACCATGGCGACCATCAAAAGACCGTTGTCGTAGTATTCTTGCTCAGCGATAGTCACATTGGCAGCAGGTGTTTTTTCAAATGCCGTTTCGCCAGTAGCCGCTCTCCAAGTCAATAGGTTTTTGTCGCCATTTGCCCAGTCTTCCATCATGATACGAGAGAACTCTCCGCTTATGATATCGTCTTGGTGCTTTTGGAACAACGGACGCATGATTTCTTTCAAATCTTCTGAAAGTTCGAATGCTTTGATTTTGGCAGGGTTTGTCAAACGATCCATCATAGCAGTAATACCGCCATGTTTCAAGGATTCAGTAATTACTTCCCAACCATATTGGATCAATTTGGCAGCATACCCTTTATCGATTCCTTTTTCTACCATTTTGTCGAAGCAAAGAATAGAACCAGTTTGCAATAAACCACAAAGGATTGTTTGCTCACCCATCAAATCTGATTTTACTTCGGCTACGAAAGAAGACTGAAGCACACCAGCACGGTCGCCACCAGTTCCTACGCAATAGGCTTTGGCATAATCCCAACCCTTATCTTCAGGATCGTTTTCTGGATGAACCGCAATAAGCGTTGGTACGCCAAAACCTCTTACATATTCTGCTCTAACCTCAGAACCTGGACATTTTGGAGCAACCATAATCACGGTGATATCCTCACGGATTTGCATTCCTTCTTCCACAATATTGAAACCATGAGAATAAGAAAGTGTACTTCCTTTTTTCATCAATGGCATCACTGCATTTATTACGCCAGTATGTTGTTTATCAGGAGTTAGGTTGATTACCAAATCAGCCGTAGGAATCAATTCTTCAAATGTGCCTACTTTGAAATTGTTTTCAGTCGCACTTTTCCAAGATTGACGTTTTTCCAAGATTGCTTCTTTGCGTAAAGCATACGAAACGTCCAAACCTGAATCGCGAAGGTTCAAACCTTGATTCAAGCCTTGTGCCCCGCAACCTAAGATCACTAGTTTTTTGCCTTTCAAGGCTTCTACGCCATCAGTAAATTCGCTGCTGTCCATGAACTCGCAAACGCCTAATTGATCTAATTTTTCTCTAAGTGAAAGTGTGTTAAAGTAATTTGCCATTGTGTTGGGATTTTACGAGGGTTTTATCTCGTTACAAAATTGGCACTTTTCTGCCAATCAATTGTGGTGATATTCTGATTTATTTAGGTACTATTTATCGGTATTTATTCTGTTCTGAAAAATGAGACACATTAAAGTATTGAAAATGTATTAGTTGACAGAATGAATATTAGAACAATTAATCAGGATGAAGTTATTGTTACTTGTTGAGGAATGAGTTTAAAACAGTAAGCAGATCTGTCTAATTTCATAAACAAATCGGCTTCCTACTTCTTAATCCTTATTCATTTCGTCATCACAAGTTTCTCAGACCTAACGTGTACTTTGTATGAATTAAAACAAGGAATAAAAATATCGTTGAACAATCAACTTTGAACTAAAAATAGGGTCAGGCATACAACCTGACCCTATTTCATTACCTCACCACTGAGATTTTATGCGTGCTTACTTTGCCATTTTTGGTACGTACCTTGGCAATATAGATTCCTTCTTCAAAACCAGCCATATTCACTTTTGTCTCGGTCGATTTCAAAACTTGACTTCCAAGAGTGTTGTAAATCGTTGTTTCTTCCGCTTCTTTTGGAAGGAAAACCCAATCGCTAGTTGGGTTGGGGTAGATTGAATTCCCTGCCACATTTTCAACGCTTTCTAATCCCAATGGATTTGTCGGGATTTTGTCTACCAACAAATTGCAGGTACTATTTGTGATTACAGGCTTGTTTTGATCGAAATAAATGGCCGCTTTGTTGCAAACAAGTGTGTTGTTGGCAACAGTCGTTTTGGGCTTGATCGAGAAACGAACATATCCTTGTGCCCCTTTTTTATTGGTAGTCGAATCAGGCAAGTTGATGTAATTGAAATGGAAACCGATCACACCATTTTTAGAAATCTCAGCATTCATTTTGTGCGAAGAACCCAGCACTTCAAACGTACTGAAATCCAAATTGCTATTCAATGTGTCTTGGATTACGACATGATAAGCGGTATCATTTCCAGTGTTTTCGAAACGGATTTGATATTGGAGTTTACTTGTTTTTAATGTGTAAAATTTCTCACCTATTCCTGCTGGTGTCACGCTTTTGTCGTTCGGGTCGTACGAACAGCGAATAATGGTTTGAACGCTGTCTATTTTACGCGAAGCAACAACACCATTTACATACAAATCAGTAATAGTTTTTAGCGTGGCAGTTTGTCCGGTCAACTCAGCCTCTGGCCATTCAATGTCGTAAGCAAGCGAAGCCGATTGATGCACACCCAAGTTTTGGTACGTAAAAGTTGCCGTATCTACCAAACTGCCATTTTGCAATAGTTTCATTTTGTTAGGCACAAGACGAATCACCACTTTCTCCACAGGCACAACCCCTGTATTTTGCACATAAAACGAAGCAGGAAGTTTGGTGAAACAACGTGCACGAGGTAGCCAAAATGAAGCATTTACTTCTGGTTTTTCGTCTTTTAGTTTTACGCCAATGGTGTTATTATAACTGTTTTTAATGATGGATGAAAAGCGAGTCGAGTCAATCACATCAATCGTGTAGCTTTTGCCTTCTTCGCCTTTGAAAGCATAATTACCATCGTAATCAGGAGTAAGTTGCAAACCAGATGGTTGCGCGATTAGTTTGATTTTTGGATAGCCGAATTCTGAAAAGTCTTTGTATCCATTTTTATTTGAATCATAAAACACGTTTCCTCGAACATAATAGGCATCATGACGAAGTCGAGCAATTGCACATTTTCCTGTATCCGCTTCATTGGCTATCCATAGAAAGTCTTTGTCAGCTTTCATGCTCATTGCATATATTTGACAGGAATTTCCTGAGATGGGAATTGTTGTTACTATTGTGTCCCTTTTTACTTGTTTTATATTTCCATCGTAGAAATAGATCTGGGTTTGGTCTTTTCCTACATAAAAGCCAGGAGTTTGGTAAACTCCTGATAGTTTGAGTTTGACCAAATCGTATTGTTTGTGTAGCGTGACTATCCCTTTTTTATAGGTAAATAAGAAATATTTTATTGGTGCCCCAGTAGGCAAGGTTGCATAGTAGGCAAGTACAAGCGTAGAATCGTTTTGTAAATTCACGTTTTTTCCAGATTTTGAGTCATAAGTGTAATCCAATGAATCTGAGTCAATTCCTGCTTTTCCCGCAAATAGATAGGTTGTTGCAGTATTTCCATCTTTGATATTAAAACCTTTTCTACTCAGCAAAATGTCTAATTTTAAATTGTCCTTGAGAACACTTGCAGGTGTGACATAACTAGATTTTAGTAATTCGGATGAAGATGGTATACTTAATGCTTTATCTACTTTACCATTTAATTCAAAAACGTTACTCTTTGTGATAACCGTCAATGTACCAGTAGTTTGGTTAAAAGTGTAGTTGGTAATTTTTTCGTTTGGCAATCTTTTTTGATAAGTGCCATCCGAGTGAAAGGAATATAAACCTAGGTCTACCGTATTGATACAAAAAAGCGTTCCTTTTTTGTCATTTATTAGAGTAGGATATTGATATCCAGATAGATTAGCTGAAATATTACCTTCCCAAATATATTTTCCGTTAGTTAAAATAGCTAACACTTTTCCAGAAACAGAGTGAAATTGGTTGATACTTGTGGAAGAATCTAAAACGCCTAAATCTTTTTGATACAAATACTTAGTTTGTCCTAATGTATCAAATTTGATTATGTACGAATCGACATAGGAGTTTGATCCTACACTCTTATAGCCCACTACTAAAGCAAGTTTGGTTTTGGATTCGTCTATAACATTCGTGTATGAATTGTAGCTATATCCTGCTTTTTGTTTTGGGGAAATAGTTGTTTTGACTGTTGTGGTATCGCTAAAGTTATACCATTTCAATTTTGTGTTTTCAATTTGAGAATACCAAGACCTCCCTTTTTCATCCTCGTTAATATATGGTACTCCGTTGCTGTTTTGATTTTGGTTTCTCCAATTTTCTAAAGGATGCTGGATTGCATTCCATCTAAAAAACTCAAATGTTTGTTGCTGGGCATTGGCCATTAAGGAAGAGAATCCTAAGGCGAATAGTAAAAGCTTTTTCATGATATAAGGATGGTTTGGATTTTGTGATAATTAGAAACCTAAATGTAAAACTAATATGGATAAGTATAGTGGTAAATGCAGGTGTTTGAAATAATCAAAAACCAAAATAGTATAAGTCAGAAGCCCTGAACTACAAGAAAAATTCATTTTCTCATCGTCCATTTCTTGGTTGTAAGGAAATAGGCTCCTTTATTTTCTCTCCTTTTTTAGCCCGCCCAAACCAGAAAATGGCCTAAATTGCGGCTTGAATTCTATCAAATGAACATACTTCTTATCGGTTCTGGTGGTCGCGAACATGCGATTGCTTGGAAATTGGCTCAAAGTCCAAATTTGACCCAGCTTTTTTTGGCACCAGGCAATCCTGGCACTAGCACTCTTGGACTTAATACCGGAATTGGAGTCGAAGATTTCGCTGCAATCGAACAACTGATTCTCGAAAAAGGCATCGAAATGGTGATCGTAGGCCCTGAAGTTCCACTTGTATTAGGCATTAACAATCATTTAGTATCTAACCCTAGTTTACAAGACCTCATTATTGTTGGGCCCGACAAAGTGGGTGCGCAGTTGGAAGGAAGCAAAGATTTCTCGAAAATCTTTATGCAGAAATATGGAATCCCCACTGCTTCGTCTCGCACATTTACGCACGAAACATTGGCCGAAGGGATTGATTATGTGAGTAAACACAGTTTGCCAGTCGTTTTGAAAGCGGATGGCTTAGCGGCAGGAAAAGGGGTCATCATTGCCCAAAGTAATGCGGAAGCGGTGGCCACAATCAAAGAAATGATTGAAGATAAAAAGTTTGGCGATTCGAGCGCCAAGGTAGTAGTTGAGCAATTTCTCACGGGCATAGAAGTCTCTGTTTTCACCCTTTGCGATGGCGAAAATTATCTGATTTTGCCCGAAGCTAAAGACTACAAACGCATTGGCGAAGGCGATACTGGACTTAATACTGGAGGAATGGGTGCTATTTCTCCAGTACCGTTTTACGATGCCGCTTTCAGCCAAAAAGTCGAAGAGCGGATCATCAAACCGACCATCGAAGGTTTGAAAAAAGAAGGAATTAATTACACTGGTTTTATCTTTTTCGGCTTGATAAAAGTAGGAAACGATCCGTACACGATCGAATACAACGCTCGAATGGGAGACCCTGAAACAGAAGCTGTTATCCCAAGAATCAAGTCCGATTTGGTAGAAGTTTTCAAAGCTGTTGGAACCAAAACCTTGAATAAAATCCAACTAGAAATAGACCCAAGAACCGCCACCACGGTCATGCTAGTATCTGGCGGTTATCCCGAAGACTACGAAAAAGGGTTTGAAATTTCAGGAATCGAACAAACAAAGGATGTGTTAGTATTTCATGCAGGCACCTCAATAAAAAATGAAAAACTGGTCAATACAGGTGGTCGTGTAATAGCCGTAACAGGATTAGGATCAGACATTAAAGACGCATTGGCTAAAGCGAATGCCGCAGCTGAAACAATCCAGTGGAACAAAAAAAATTATAGAAGAGACATCGGATTAGATTTAATTTAAGTTTGAAATGGACGATTCTTTAGAGTTAGATAAATATGTAGCCAACTTAGCCAAGAAGGGCAAAAAGAGATACTTTATCGAAAAAGATCTGATCAATGATGGATATGATGAAGCGCAAATCCAAAGAGCTTTAAAATATGCTGCTACTCAGAAAAAAGAGTACGGTAAAAAAATGTTAATCACTGGCTCTATTTTATTTATATCATCTATTGTTTTATTAGTTACAAACATTCGGATGCCATCATTGCTTTTTCTTGGTGGATTTCTTTCCTCTACTTTTATGATTTATGATGGCTATATCAAAATAAAAAATCACAATAAATAGTTTGAAACAAATTCCTAAAACCTAACACCCAATACCCCAAAACGTGGTAAACATTTACACAGACGGAGCATGTAGTGGCAATCCTGGACCGGGCGGTTATGGCGTTGTGCTTGAGTTCAAGGGCGTTCGCAAGGAACTTTCGGAGGGCTACGATATCACAACCAATAATCGTATGGAATTGTGGGCGGTGATTGCAGGATTGGAAGCCTTGACAAGACCCAATCTTGACGTCACCATTTATTCGGATTCGAAATATGTGGTCGATTCGGTCGAAAAAGGCTGGATTTGGGGTTGGATCAAAACGGGTTTCAAAGACAAAAAAAATGCCGACTTGTGGAAGCAGTATATTGCCTTGCACAAACAGCACAAAGTGAAATTTGTCTGGATAAAAGGCCATGCTGGACATCCAGAAAACGAACGTTGCGACAGATTGGCCGTTGCTGCTTCCAAAAAGCCTGACCTAAAAAAAGATCCTTGGCCTGATAGGGCTTTGAAATAATTAACTGTTAATTAATAGTGATAAATAAAGGACTATTAACTACTTAGCAACATGATACAACTCATTCAAGCCATCGTCCGCAAACGCAATCCTTCCTTTAGTTTTGACCAATCGGTCACCACTGTCATGCTTATCAGTTTGGTTTCAGAAAAGCTGATGAGTTTTGTGAGAGCAATGATTGTTTTTCTGTTGCATCTCAAAAAACCAGGGCTGATTTTTCTGGGGAAAAATGTGCGTTTTTACAATATTCACAACATGCGTTTTGGCAAATGGGTCAAAATCGACCCAGACGTTTATTTAAGTGCATTGGGCAAACATCGGTTGGAAATTGGAAATTCAGTAGGAATTGGTGCGTATAGTCAAATTATCATCTCGACTTCATTCAACAATATTGGCGAATACATCCGTATCGGCAACAATGTGGGCATCGGACAGTTTGCCAGCCTTGGCGGTTCGGGCGGCCTTACAATTGGAAACGATTGTATCATCGGGCAATATTTCAGTTGTCATCCTGAGAACCATAATTTCGAAGATTTAAACGAACCAATTCGCAAACAAGGCACCAAAAGAGCTGCTATCACCATTGGCGAAGATTGCTGGATTGGAGCTAAAGTTACCATTTTGGCTGGTGTTGAAGTAGGTGCACACTCTATTATAGCAGCTGGCGCAGTGGTCACGAAAAGTATGCCACCTTATTCGATCATCGGAGGCGTGCCAGCCAAAGTAATCAAGAGTAGAAAAACAGAATAACATGAAAAATTATTCATTTATTATTTTCTGTTTTTTATCTTCTTTCTTCGAAATAAAAGGACAAAAGCGAATTGAGAAAGTATTGGTTCTGGGCAACAGTATCACGATTCATATACCCAAGCCTGCCATTGGTTGGGAAGGAAATTGGGGCATGGCGGCTAGTGTGCAGGAAAAAGATTTTGTCCATCTTCTAGAAGTCAACCTGTTGAAACACAATTCAAAGTTGGAATTTGGAAATATCTCCAACACATTTGAAAAGAGATTTTGGGACATGGACACCATTGCGCTGGCCAAATACAAATCCTATAAACCTGATTTGCTCCTTTTGGTAATAGGCGAAAACGTAGTAGATAGCCTCGCGGCAAAGAAAGAATTGGATAAATATCTATTGAAATTAGTTGATTTCGTTTGCGATTCGTCCGAATCAAAAGTGCTTTTAGTCGGAAGTTTTTGGCCAAATAAAGAGATCAATAAAAAGATGCAAAAAGCCTGTACCGAAAACCATTGGTTGTATACCGATTTGGATGGATTGTACCAAAACCGCGAACAAAATACGGCTATTCTCACCCACAAAAATGGAGGTGTTGCACGTCATCCTTCCGATGTAGGGATGCGAGAAATTACCAACCGCATTTGGGAAACCATTCGTTTTTTATTTCAATAGAGCATGAATAGAAAAGTCTTTCTTTTGGTGATTTCTGCTGTTTTGCTGTGTTGCATCGCATTTATCAATCAGAAAAAAGACACGATCAAAGTGGGCGTCTATTATTTTGATGGTTGGACGGGCAAAACCTTTCATATCACCCAGAAGATGAAAGACGAATTTCCCGAACGAAAACCCAAGTGGGGCTGGATCACTAGTACGCCCGAAGCGGTAGAAGCTCAAATAGAATTGGCGGCCGATGCAGGGATTGATTTTTTTAACTTTTGCTGGTATTACAACGGAAAAAGTGGCCAACGGATTGATAATGACCCGAAAAACAATGCGCTCAATCTATATCTGAAAGCGGCCAATAAACCAAAACTTGACTTTTCGATATTGGTTTGCAACCATGCAGGATACATCATCAAGCCCGAACATTGGGAATTGTTGTGCGATTATTGGTGCGAAAAATTCAAAGATTCATCTTACATCAAGGCGAACGGCAAACCGCTTCTTACTTTTTTTAGCGTTCCTACACTTATCAACTCTTTTGGCAATGTGGAAGGCGTGCGTAAAGCCTTGGCTCGCTTGCGTTTCAAAGCCGATTCGCTACAAACTGGTGTAACGGTAGCGGCTTGTGTCAATTACAAAAAAACCGAAAACATGAAAATTGCACTAGAATGCGGTTTTGATGTGTTGACAAACTACAACAATCACGATGCTGGTTTTGGCGGTAATGCAAAAGAATTTCCGATCGAAAAATTGATTGAGAAAGAGAAAATAGTTTGGAAGGAATACACAAAATTTGGACTTCCTTATATTCCTGCCTCTACACTCAATTGGGATCAGCGTCCATGGGCGGATGTGAAAAAGGAAATAGCCGATGCGCCACGTTATACGGGTTTTTCGGCTAAATCAGTTTTTCGTTCGGTCCAATCATTGAAAAAATGGACGCTTCAAAATCCGACTTTCACGACCAAAGAAAGAATTGCGATGATTTACGCTTGGAACGAATATGGCGAAGGCGCTTGGCTGACTCCATCGCAAGACAAAAAAAGCAATCTGCTCGAAGGGGTCAAACGTGCCTTGAAATGAGATTAGGAAAATCCTTCCTTTTTCTCTACTTTTTGGGTCAGCTTTAGAAGATTGGTATTAGGTATTAGACCTAAAACCTAATCCATAATCCCTTTTTTTAAAGAATATTAGCAAATGAAAGTAGCAATAATAGGGACTCGTGGCATTCCGAATAATTATGGTGGGTTCGAACAATGTGCTGAATACTTGGCCGTTGGTTTGATAAAAGAAGGTTTTGAAGTGGTCGTGTACAACTCTCACGACCATCCTTTTCAGGGCAAAACGTGGAACGGTGTGGAAATAAGGCATTGCTACGACCCCGAGCAAAAAATGGGAACTGCAGGCCAATTTATCTATGATTTCAACTGCATCATGGACGTGCGCAAACAGCATTGCGATGTCATCCTACAATTAGGCTACACGAGTAGTTCTATTTGGGGCTGGATGATGCCCAAAAACACGGTAGTCACCACCAACATGGACGGCCTCGAATGGAAACGTACCAAGTATTCGGACAAGGTGAAAAGATTCCTTCAATTTGCTGAAAAACTAGGCGTGCGTTACAGTGATCACCTCATTTCGGATTCGATCGGAATTCAGGATTATTTGAAAGAAAAATACGGAACCGATTCGACCTATATCCCATATGGAGCCAATGCGTTTGCCAATCCGAGCAATGCAATATTGAAAGATTACGCGCTTGTCGAATACGGCTACGACATGCTGATCGCGCGATTGGAACCCGAAAATAGCATCGAGATTATTTTAGAAGGCGTTTCGAAAGCCATTTCTAAAAG
>JAYVIX010000261.1:0-7187 GCA_043769845.1 Cytophagales bacterium | reverse complement strand
CATATGCTTAAGCGTTTGGTTGCTCAGTCGGAAATTTTGACATATCCATATAAAAAACCTCCCAAGTATGGCCGTCAAAGTCTTCGATTGTA
The DNA here is from genome assembly GCA_043769845.1 of Cytophagales bacterium. Taxonomy (GTDB): domain Bacteria; phylum Bacteroidota; class Bacteroidia; order Cytophagales; family UBA9547; genus UBA9547. Next base: position 7,095 of record JAYVIX010000261.1, on the reverse strand, counting down.
CGCTGTTGCATAAATCCGTAATCTCGTACTTCGTGCGGTTCTATTCCGCCTGCTCCCAATCCATTGGTCATCAGGATGTTTACATCATCAAAACTATCGAGCGATAGGGAAAAAAGTCCGGCTAAGCCAGCTTTTGTGTCGGCAAGTGGTTTGGTGGCAAATGTTGTAAACTTTTCGTGCGTCAAGATCATCACAAAAATGTTTTCACTCCACACCATGCATTTGCCTGATTCGTCCGAGAACTGTGGATTGTTGGTAAAACCTAATGCCGTATAAAAGTCCATCGATTTTTGAAGGTCTTTTACGGCTAAATTGATGAAAATTTGTTTTGCCATTTTATTTTATTTAGTTATTGAAATGAATGTTTTTTTAGTCCAAAGGAAAAAGAGCGAGGTAATTGTTTTGCAATATGCGAATGTGGAAGGTGACGGTCCGGCAATTGCCAGAGTCGAGCAACAGATAAAACATAATCTAAACACAAGTATGTTTTGAATGATACTTAATTTTGCCTTTGATATCACTTTTTACAAATTCCAAAACTTCTTTGTCTGTATAGTTTTCATCTTTTTTGTTTTCAAACTTTTCTAATTCAACCTGAAATTGAAGATGCTTTTTGGCTAAATACTTTATTACATTTTGTCCTTTTATATGGTAATGATTTACTGGCTTGACCATGTATAGCAAACTTGTACCTTTTCCAAACTCTATCGAAACAGGATCAGGACAATACCCACAACCTTGCAATACAAGTCCAACTAACATAATAATCCAGTTTTTATATAGTCTTTCTTCATGCTTCTCATCACTGTGTTTTGTATGCTACATAACACTAATTGTTTTGCTCTATCACAGTGTTCTGTGTCTCAAATAACGCCAATCTTTTCGTACTGCGAGATACAATGCGAGGTAATGGTGTTTTGTATCCCACAAAACCTTACTTGTTTTGCTTTGTGAACCAGAGAGTAAGGTTATTTACTCTCGCTGGCATCCTGCAAGTGTCATCTTCAAGAAGACCTTTAGCAAAACTAGTAGAAGCCAGAGGCTTTTTGAAGCTAAAACTTGCCGTCACTGTGTTCTTTGAGAAGCAAAGTAAGGAGACCACTATTTGGAAAGAACTTTAGTCTTTTTGGCTGAAATAAATTTACCAATCAAAATACCCATTACAATGGTAGAATACATTTGGGCCGAAATCGAAAGACAAACAGAAAGCATTTTAGAAGCTGGATGTATCGGCAAAATATCGCCATAACCTACTGTTGTGACGGTCATAAAACTAAAATACACATAATTTTCAAACATGTGTATTTTAGGATCGACCGTAAAATTGTAGGCATTCGGCAAAACACAATGAATAATAGCGGCAAGTATCGACCCCAATAACCCAATAGACATGAAACCTACAATAGAAGCATAAATAAGATTCATTGAAACTATTGGACTAATCACAATCCTACTGATGAGTTCGATAATGAAATAAAGAAAAAAACAAGCAAATGAGATTAGAGTACCTAAATCTAAAAAAGGTATTTCAGGAAAAAAGAAATCAGTCCAAGCAAATACTATAGACAGAAATCCCAAACTGAATTCGATATAATCGACTCTTTTTCGCTCATATTCAGCATATAAGCTTGATGTTGTTACAATAGTAACTAAAACAGAGTATACAAACCTGGCTACAATTGAATAACTAGAAAATGGAGAAACCAGCAAAAGCAAAATCAAAGAAATCAGAAGATACAGATATTTATGTTCTTTAGGTGAAATTTTGTGGAAAAAGTGAATTTTGAAAAGTGTTTCTCTTACTGGATTCATTCTTTAATATTTAAACTTCCTATCGCCCTATTCTGTGTCTCACAGAATACTTTTCATTGCGTTATAAAAGCCACAGAGCGAGGTAATGGCTACTAATACTAAGACCGAAAATAGCAATATGTACCCAACCTTCACACAAATTTACGTTTCAATTTTACATTTTTCCTGATAGGGTGAATGCTATTTATAAAATTTCCTATCATCCTAAATTATTAGCATTAAGTTATTTTTCATTAGTAGAATTTTATTTTTAGAATACAACTCTGTTTTATAGTTTTTATTTCATATATATATATAATATCATATATGCGAAATAGTTGATCACAAAATACTTTTTAACAAAACAAAAAAATAAGATGGCAACCGTAATTATCAACCGTATGATCGCAGTGTTAGATATTTCTAATAAGGCGTCTGATGCATTGCAGTTTGCAAAAACGATCTATAAGAGTATAAACAATAATCCGAATTTCCCCAATTCGTCCAACAGGCTCAACTCGCTCAATACCAACATTGGCTTATTGGACACCGCCCAAACGACACCTTTTCTGTAAGCATTTTTCTGTTTTTTGAATCCATAATTTCCCGTCATGTAGCCAGTGAGTGGTGTGCTAGCAAATGTCCTTTGTAGATTTCATTCAGATAACCCTTAATTTTTTGTGGTTCACCCAAACTAAGCCAAGCTTGTTCAAATCCGTATTGCCTAAGCTTTACTCAGGTTAGGCTTTGATTCCAAACTGTTTATTATAATTCACAACTAAGTTGTCATCAAGGCAATATCCAAAACAATTTTCCCGAAAACTCCAGCAAGTCTACGAAGACAAAATCAAGCTTTTGAAAGAAAAGTGGCTTGGTTGAAGAAGCGGTAGCCGCTTTGTGCTAACAGTTTATTTTAGTTCAAAGTCTAACGAATTCTTACTTTGAACTTTAAACGTTGAACTCATTTTAAACTTTGAACTAAAAATGTGATCTTCGCACCAATACATTCATCATAAAATAACTAATAATGAAAAAACGAATCTTTTCAGCAAGTCCATTTATCTTAGGACTAGCCACGCTATTTCCCCATTTTTCAAATGCGCAAGCTGGCTCGGGAAGCGAAAGTATCCACCTGAATCAAATTGGTTTTTATCCATCAGGCCCCAAAATGGCAATAGTGGTGGGTTCAAAAGCAACAAAATTTAGCCTTATTTCGGCTGCCAATCAAAAAGACACCGTTTTTGCGGGTGCTTTGGTTAATGGTGGAACATGGGAGCCGTCTGACGAACAAACTTCAAAAGCTGATTTTTCTACTTTCTCTAAATCAGGAAGTTATATCGTACATGTAAATGGTTTAGGCAACTCCTTTCCTTTTGACATTCTTCCCAATGTAAACGAAGAAGTCGCGAAAGCGAGTTTGAAAGCCTATTATTTCCAGCGCACAGCGATTGAATTGACTCCTGAATTTGCTGGCAAGTATGCGCGTGCAGCTGGTCATCCAGATGATAAAGTAATTGTTCATCCATCGGCCGCATTTGGCAAGAGAACCGCAGGCTCAATCATCAAATCGAGTAAAGGTTGGTACGATGCAGGCGACTATAACAAATACATAGTAAACTCAGGAATAAGTACTTACACACTTTTGGCTCTGTACGAAGATTTTAAATTGTATTCGGATGGTTTGAAATTGAATATTCCAGAAAGCAAAAACCAATTGCCCGATTTGATTGACGAAATCAATTGGAACCTACGTTGGATGATCACCATGCAGGATCCGGAAGATGGTGGAGTATATCACAAACTCACCAATCCTAATTTTGATGGTTCGGTTCAGCCAAAAGACGCTACTGCGCCACGTTATGTGGTGAAAAAAAGTACTGCGGCAGCTCTGGATTTTGCAGCAGTAATGGCACAAGCAAGCCGTATCTACAAAGATTTCGCCAAACAAATGCCTGGTTTCTCAGATTCTTGTTTGGCAGCTAGCAAAAAGGCGTACGCATGGGCAAAGAAAAACCCTACAGTGTATTATATCCAAAGCGAACTGACTGATCCAGTGGTAGTAACAGGTGCTTATGACGATATGAACGTGAAAGACGAATTCTTCTGGGCAGCCTCTGAATTGTTTATCGCTACTGGCGATGTCACTTACTTCAAAGACGCACAAGTAGAAGCTAGCTTGGCCGAAAACGTAAAAATTCCTGATTGGCAAAGTGTTGGCATGTTGGGTGTGTATACTTTAGCAAGTAATGCGAGCAAATTTCCTGCAAACAAAGAAGTTACTGCTGAATTAACTTTGGCTAAAACAAAGTTTGTAGAAGCTGCCAAATCACTCAAAACCAAAGCATTTACATCGGCCTATGGCGTGCCAATGGGTACTGAAATGAGTGATTTTGTATGGGGAAGCAATGCCGTGGCAGGAAACCAAGGTGTGTTTTTGCTGAAAGCCTATTTGCTAAGCCAAGACAAATCGTTGGTAGATGCTGCTGAAGCAAATGCCGATTATTTGCTAGGTCGCAATGCCACTGGCTATTCATTTTTGACAGGTTTTGGTGAAAAATCGCCTAAAAACCCACATCATCGTCCGTCTGAATCTGACGGAATTGCAGAACCTGTACCAGGTCTTTTGGCTGGTGGTCCAAATCCAGGTCAACAAGATTTGCCACATTGTAACGGCAAAACATATCCATCGGCCAAAGCGGGTCTTTCGTATATGGATGTGCAATGCAGCTATGCATCCAACGAAATCGCGATTAACTGGAACGCTCCTTTTGCTTATATCGTGAACGCATTGGAAGCGATTAAAAAGACAAAATAAGGTTTTAGGTGTTGGGTTTTAGGTATTAGGTATTTGCCTTACTCCTAAAACCCAATTCCCAATTCCAAAAACCTGAAAAAAATGATCGAAAGAAGAAAAATACGAGAGGAGGAACTCACTCTTATTTCATTCCTGCTCTATCATCTTGGCCTCACTTCTGAATATCAGATTAATGAAGAAGTGTATGAATACGAAGGTGGCAAAATGGGAAGTATCGGTTTGGGAGCAGACGATGCTACTTACGAAAGTGACCTTATTCAGGTAGAATACATCGATACAGACGATGTTCCAGTAGTCATTACGCTCACCAAAGATACCAATGACCAACTTTTAGACCTTGATTTTTGGAAAACAGATTTTTCTAAATTGATCGAATATCCAAGCATCAAAAAAATAATCGTTAAAAAATCAGCCCTTTAACCTCTATTTATTATAAAATATAATTCACAATTACTATTTTTAGCTTTCGTTCTCGACAAACAGAAAGCTCTCTAAACAAACCAATTAATATGGATCAGATTGTCAAAAAGAAATTTGAGAAGGTAATGTTAATTGACGATAATAACATCGAACTTCAAATTGGCTCGCATCTGCTCAATAAGTTTGGTTTTGGCAATAAAGTTTCTGCCTTTTTAGGTGCTGAAAAAGCATTAGAATTCTTGAAAGAAAACCAAGAAAATATTGATATTTTGCCTGAAATAATATTCCTTGATATTTATATGCCCGTCATGACTGGCTTTGAGTTTTTGGAGGAATACGACAAACTATCTGATACGGTAAAAGGCTATTGCAAAATTTTCATGTTGTCGTCATCCAACGATTTGGGCGACATCGAAAAAGCAACTACCAACAAAAACGTGACTGGTTTCAAAGAAAAACCGATCTCGAAAATTTTCCTTGAAAATGTGGCTTCCGATTTAGGATGCTAAATAGACAGTCATTAGTTCTGTATTTTGACACAAAATCAATCACGTATCGATTTGTCAAGTGCCGAATATTTACTTGAAATCGTTTTGAATTTCTTCTTTTCTATTTTAGATAAATCTGCAAAATACATAAAATATAATTCATTTTAAAATGGACGCTTTAAAACAAATCATTCAACCTTTGATTTCTAAAAAACTAGAAATTAATATCAATGAAGACAAAAACAATTTATTCGTTTTCGATTGGCAAAAATTACTCTCCGACCATGATGAGGTCATTGCAAAAGCAAAAGGCATGAGCGAAGATGAGATGTACGATTTTATGAGTGCAAATGAAACGGATGTAATGCAACTTGCTGGCTATTTTATGGACGAAGAATGCGAAGAACGTATCGAAAATAATGAATGGTTGCCATTTGGCGTTTTGGGACTCAATCACTTGCCTTCGAGTTTTGCCGAAACATCAAACAGTGGAATGCTTTTGTTTGACCTAACAAGCGAAGATCTTGATAATCCTGAAATCATTTTATACCAAGAGTTAGAATCGACTTTCGTGGCCAAGAATTTTTCAAAATTGGCTATTTCCGAAGTACAAGACTAATTTGTACGCCCAAACTACTCATTTTTAGCCAAATGAATATTCAAACATTTTATCAGGAAGCTCTAAAATTTGCCACTAGCAAGCACCTCGAAAAAGACCAGAAAGTGCCAGGTACAAACATGCCCTATATGGTGCATTTGAGTAATGTGGCGATGGAAATACTCGTTGCAGGAGGACAAACGAAAGGTTTTGATTTGAGTTTTGCGGTACAAGTTGCCCTACTGCACGATACTTTAGAAGATACAGATACGAGTTTTAAAGAACTTGAAAACGGTTTTGGACTTGAAATTGCAAAAGCAGTTTTGGCACTGAGCAAAAATCATGACCTTCAGAAAGACCAACAAATGTCTGATTGTTTGGTACGAATCAAACAATTGAAAATGGAAGTTTGGGCAATAAAACTGGCCGACAGGATCACAAATCTACAAACACCACCACCACATTGGGACAATGCTAAAAAGATCAAATACCATCAAGAAGCACGTGTTATTTTGAATGAACTAAAAGACGGAAACAATTATTTGGCTAATCGCTTATTAACCAAAATCGAAGAATATACCAAGCATATCAATTAGAAAAATGTCGATCAAGTACGTTTTGATTATTCACGAAGTAGCCGATTACAAGGCTTGGAAAAAAGTATTTGATGATGCATCCATGATCCGAAAAGACGCTGGCGAACTTTCTTATCAAGTACTGAAACACGAAAATGATTCGAATAAAATTGTTCATTTTTCGTCTTGGAAATCGCTTGAGGCAGCAAAACAGTTTTTTGAATCGCCAAGATTGGTTCAAATAAGGATCGAAGCTGGTTTAAAAGCACCAGAATTTATCTATTTGAACGAACTAGAATCAGGTATTCTTTGATATTTTTCAGACTAAATGCATTTGTTACTTGCAAGATACAAACAGTAAAAAAAGCGAGTAGTCTAAAAATCAAACTACTCGCTTTTGGGAGAATA
>JAYVIX010000260.1:0-15093 GCA_043769845.1 Cytophagales bacterium | reverse complement strand
GAATTGGTATTTATTTCCAAAACAGCACATCCAGGTTGGCTAAATAATTCTTGAATATTCTTTTTAAGTGTTGCTTGTTCATTGGCCTGAATGTATTTCACTCCAAAACCCTCCACTAGAAACTGAACCGAACGCTGGTGTTTGGTCTCGAAATATTTTTCACTCTCGGGCAAATGCGCTGGCCCGTCAATCATTTTAAAGATATTGCCCGAGCGATTGTTGATCACCACAATTTTCAGATTTTCAGGAATTTGGTCTTGAAAGAAAGCGTTGCTGTCGTAGAAAAAAGCCAAATCGCCAATGAGCAACGTGACCGTCTTGGTCGTTTTCAGAGCCGTTCCCATCGCAGTACTTAGGCAACCATCAATTCCACTCGTTCCACGATTGCTGTGTACTTCTATCGCTTTGTGCAAACCAATAAAATTGGCATACCGTACCGACATGCTATTTGCCACATGGAAAATACTGTTACTTGGCAAAAGCTGAATCAATTGGAAGGCGGAAGAAAAATCAGAAAATGGAATTTCCTTTTGATATTCTTTCAGTTTTAACCCGATAATTTTGTCGGCTCCGTGCCATAAATACGAAAACACTTCGTTACGTTCAGTATCAAAACCACTCGCTGTTCTGTTGGCAGTTTTCAAAAACGCAAATGGCGAAACGGGAACATGACGCGTAAGCGCACGGAACGTATCGGGACAACTGTCGCCTTCGCCTACATGCCAATGAATTTCGGGTTGATATTTTCTAATGAATAATTTTAAATGTTTTGAAATCAATGAACCACCAATTGTTATGAGCATATCGGGTTTCAAAGATTCTAATTGCTGCGGAAGCAGATTGGCCAAAAACAAATCTTGATGACGCACAAAATCGCCTTTCAGGAAATGCGTGTTTGCTAGCACATCGGCAATGAGTATGGTGCCTGTGGCTTCTACAAAAATCCGAAGTTCTTTTATAAATTCCTGACTATAAGTTTGTTGTCCTAAAACCAAAACCCTACGATCTGAATGATTGAATTCCTCTTTCATTTGATCCCAATCTGATGGAAGCACTTTTTTATACGATTCTGTTCGTTGAATAATTCGAACGTCAGAATAACCAATTGGGGTTTCCTCGCTTGGATAAAGCGGTTCTCGTAGTGGAATATTGATATGCACTGGTCCTTTTACCGAACTTTGCGTCAAATTGATGGCTTCGTTTACCGCACGATTGATGTGCCAAACTGAATCGGGATGCGAATAATCTGCTGGAAGTTGAAATGATTTTTTAACATGGCTTCCGTACAAATTTTGCTGACGAATCGTTTGCCCATCTGCCTGATCGATCCATTCTGGCGGACGATCGGCCGTAAGAATGAGCAAAGGAATATCCAAGTAAAAAGCTTCCGCTACTGCGGGCGCAAAATTGAGAGTGGCCGTGCCTGAAGTACACACAAGCGCCACGGTTTTACCCGAAGTGAGCGCCATACCCAAAGCTAAATAAGCGGCACAACGTTCGTCCAAAACAACGTGTTTTTCTATTTTCGGGTGACGCGAAAAAGCGAGTACCAGAGGTGCAGAACGTGAACCAGGCGAAATCACAACGGTGTCAATTCCTTTTCTTGCACAAATTTCGGCTATGTCGTAGATCGATTGCAATTTTTCTGGGTGTTAGGTTTTGGGTAGATGAAGGAAGTTTTTCTGGAGAATTTGTCTTTCAAAAGCTTATTCCTATAGCAAACATAAGCTTATTCTCTCGAATTATTTCCAATCGAAACGCTGTCAAATGTCTGTCTGTTGTACTTATTTTAAAAATCTTAAAACTAGTCTTTTATAAATCATTCATTCTATTTTTGCCGAATGAACGCCCAACTAATCCTCACTTCCGACAATTCACATTCCATTTATTTGCCCGAATTGGACGAAACATATCATTCCCAACATGGCGCATTGGCCGAATCGCAACATGTGTATATCCAAGCCGGTTTGATGCATGTGGCGCAGACGAAGGATTCGATCAAGATTTTTGAATTTGGTTTAGGAACAGGCTTGAATGCTTTGCTAACCTGGCAAATAGCCGAAGAATTTTCAAAAAAAGTAGTCTACGATTCGGTCGAAAAATTCCCTTTACCAGCCGAAGTTTATTCTCAGCTGAATTATGAGAGTGAAACTAGTGCCGAATGCAAATTAAAAATAATTCATTCATCAGGTTGGAATGAAACGCATATTCTCTCGCCTTGTTATGTGTTTCAAAAAGCGGCTTGTGATGTTTTAGATTTTGCATTCCCAGATCTCTATTACGATTTGGTTTATTACGATGCTTTTGGCCCATCGAAACAATCGGAAGTATGGGAAATGCCCGTTTTGGAAAAAGTGTGCCAAGCGGTTGTGCCAAATGGCGTTTTGGTGACGTATTGTTCGCAAGGACAGTTTCGCAGAAACCTCAAAGAGCTCGGTTTTGAAATCGAAAAACTAGCTGGCCCAAAGGGAAAAAGAGAGATTACAAGGGCTACAAAAATCAGATAATAGGTTTGAAATAAGGCAAAAAAAAGCCCCATTTTATTGGGGCTTTTTAAATTTATTTCTTCAACGGCTTTGGTGTTGTAATTGGCTTATTATCTTTTATGCCAGTTCCGTTTGCTGGTGCCGAGGTTGGTTTCGTTTCAGTACCAGTCGTTTTTACTTCTGATGGAAGCGTTACTCCCATTTTCTTCAACACCAAGTCCGAAACATTCAAGTTGTCAGGACCATAAAGGATGATTGGAACTTGTCCCATTGCACCATCAGAACTCAAGATATAGGTGAAATCGTTTTCTTTGGCTACATCGTCAATTGCTTTTTGGATTTTTTCCAACACTGGTTTCATCAGTTTTTGTTGTTTCTCTTGAAGCGATTGTTCCGCATTTTTTTGGAATGCTTCAATTTGACCATTCAAATCTTGAAGCTCTTTTTCTTTATCTGCACGAATCACTTCGGTCATCACCGAGGAACCTTTTTCGTATGCATCGTATTTCTCACGAAATTCTTTGATTTTTAATTCCAGTTGCTTGTCCAACTGATCTTTATAGGTTTTTAATTCGCCTTCAATTTGTTTGCTTTCAGGCATCGAAGCAATCAAATAATCTACATTGGTATAGCCTACTTTCAATGGTTTGTCTTGCGCCATCGAAAATACCGACATTCCTACTAAACCTACTACTAGTAATAACTTTTTCATTTATTTTGTTTTTTTCGCTTTTACTGTTTTATTTAATTCACCTCGTTTGTTATCAATTGTATCGTTTTTGTCGCCAAGACCCAGTTCATCCAATACAAAATCGGTATAATCGTGTTTCGTGTCGGTATAGAGCATGACCAAATCTCCTGATTTATCAAACACAATTTGAAGCCCTTTCTTTTTGGCTACTTTTTCAATGGCAGCATATACTTTGTCTTGTGCCGGTTTGGCCAATTCTTGCTTTTTCAAGAAAATCAATCCTTCTGGACCAAATGTTTTTCGTTGAAGTTCTTTTACTTCCTTGTCTCTTTTGGCAATGGTATCAAGACGTTCCTTTCTCAAATCTTCAGTCAAAAGAATATCTTCGGCTTGAAAATCTTCTCTGATCTTCTTCAACTGAGTATATTTATCTTCAATTTCTTTCTGCCATTTGGCCGAAAGAGTATTCAAATCTTGTTGTGCTTTTGCATATTCGGGCACTTTGGACATGATAAACTCCGTATCGATGTATCCAAATTTCTGTGCTGATGCATTGAAGCAGCCAAAAATGAAAACGAATAAAATGCTATATCTCACGTGCCTATACAATTGACTACGATTAGAACGTAAAACTATAAGATAAATTATAAACGGTGTTCAAAATCATAAAATATTACCTGATTTGCTGACCGATTGAGAACATGAAACGTTGTCCAGGGTCGCCATTATAGCCCCTGATCCCATCCATCGGGATACCATAATCGACTCCGATCAATCCGAAAGCTGGCATGAAAATACGAGCACCCACACCATACGAACGTTTCAAATCAAGCGGATTATACTGCTTGTACGACTGCCAAGCATTTCCACCTTCCATAAAACCAAGTACATAAATCGAAGCCATCGGACTCAGTGTCAATGGGTAACGAAGTTCGAATACTTGTTTGGTAAACGCAACATTGCCTCCCCCTGTATATTCGCTTTGTACCACGTTGTTATTATAACCACGCAAACCGATGATGTCATAGCCTAGTAGAAAATTAAATCCACTTAGACCATTTCCTCCCAACAAGAAACGTTCGAACGGCCCTACACCTAAGCTTTGGTTATAAGCGCCCAACATTCCAAAGTGCGAGCGTGTGTTTAACACAAACTTGCCAAACAACTGATGAAAGTATGAGAGGTCGAATAACCATTTGTGATATTCGACAAACTTGTTTTTCTCAAGGAAAGATTCGTTTTTATAATCTCTGCCTTGTTGAAACACCGAATATGGAGGCGTAGTAGCAACGGCTAATGAAATGCTAGAACCACTTTTCGGAAAAGTAGGATTATCAATACTGTTTCGAGAAAGTGTATTAGTTAATCCAATATTATTGAATTGCCCTGTAAGTTCTTCTGGTATTCCAGGGAATCGATACATATCTAAATTATATATTTGATATGATGCTGAATGACTCAATACAAAATAGTCGTCTGGCCATTGTAATCGTCTACCATAACTTACCGAGAAGTTAGTAATTTGAAGTTTCCCTTGGTTAGACCCAAAGAAGTTTTGATTAGCCCCAATTCCAAAGTTTCTTCTAACAGCCAAATTTTGAATTGAATGACTCAAGGAAACAGATAAAGAGTTTGGACGCCTTCCGCCTAGCCAAGGTTCTGAAAAAGCCAAAGAATACGACTGGAACGAAGGACCATTTGACTGTGCTGAAATATTTAATCGTTGTCCATCACCAGAAGGAAGTGGACTCCATTTGCTTAATTTAAGGATATTACGTGCCGAGAAATTGTTAAAAGCCAAGCCAAGCGAACCTGTCAAACCATAGAATCCGCCATATCCGCCCGAAAGCTGTAACTGATCACTCGGTTTTTCGGTCAGATTGTACTCAATATCCACCGTTCCATTGGATGGGTTTGGCTTAGGCTGAATGTCGATTTTTTCAGGATCGAAATAGCCCAATTGCGAAAGCTCACGTTGCGAACGAATCAAATCGGCACGGCTAAATTTATCGCCTGGATAGGTTCTGATTTCACGCTGAATTACATGATCATTCGTTTTCGTATTTCCAGAAATCAGAATTCGATTGATAATCGCTTGAGTTCCTTCAAATACTCTCATTTCCACATCAATCGAATCGCCATCTATTCGTACTTCAACAGGATCTACATGGAAAAACAAATACCCATCGTCCATATAAAGTGAGCTAATATCGGCTCCGTTAGGATTGTAATTAAGGCGTTTTTCTAGTTCTTTGGTATTGTATACATCGCCTTTATTGATGCCAAGAATAGCCCCCAAATAGTTCGATTTGTACAAATAATTGCCCGTCCAAGTGATATTTCTGAAATAATACTTTTTGCCTTCGTCTAGCTTAATTCTTACAATAACGTCTTTTTTGCCTTTTTCTCTTCTGCCTACTTTCCTAGGCTCAGCATTCAATGCAATGTTACCCGTGTCGCCAGCGTTGCGAGGTTCCATACTTTTCTTGTATAGAAAAACGGTGTCTGAAATTATTTTAGCATCACGGTAGCCTTTTTCGTTGTAGTATTCGATCAGGTGTACTTTATCTTCTTCGTATTTGGCTTTCACAAATTTTGATCTTGCCCAAATACGACCTGCTTTCTTTTGTTTGGTCTTCTTTAATTTCGAGCGAACTGTTTTGTCTTTAAAATCAACATTTCCTTCTATTTCAACACGTTGTATTTTTACTTTTTTGCGTTTATTAATGTCAATCAAAATCGAAACGCTGTTGTTCATGGTGGTGTCAATGTTCTGAGTGATTTTCACATCAGTATTCATGAACCCTTTATCTGCATAAAATTTCTTGATCGTATTTTGAGTATTCTTGATAGCCGCATCGGTAATGATCTTGCCTCTAACCAGCCTGATTTTCTCTTTTATATCGTCTTGTTCGCTTTTATTGGCTCCTTTGAACATATATTTTGAAAGCCTCGGACGTTCCACTAAATAGAAATCAATGAAAATATTTTCACCTTCTATTTTAAGAATATTTACTTCAATATTGCCCAACAGACCTTGGTCCCACAGTTTTTTGACAGCGTTTGTGATCGCATCGCTCGGGATTCTGATTTTATCTCCGATTCGCAAACCTGAAATGGAAACGATCGCAGCCGCATCCAAGAAACGAGCTCCCGAAACAGAAATGTCCGCAATTTTATATTCTTTCGGACTCGAAAGATCTACGCCTGATGGATTGCCAATTGCTGGAGAATCTTGTGCAGAAAGCCTAAAAGCGAATGCTAAAGACAAAAAAAGAAAGGGAAATATCCTCATGAATTACTGACTAATTGTTCGCTTGTTTTGCCAAACCTGCGTTCCCTAGATTGGTAGCAGGCGATGGCTTCGTGAAGTGTCTTTTTCCTGAAATCAGGCCAAAGTACTGGGGTGATGTATAATTCGGAATAAGCGGCTTGCCATAAAAGAAAATTGCTCAAACGATTTTCGCCACTTGTTCGGATAATAAGTTCTGGATCTGGAATGTTTTTGGTATTCAGATAGCTCGAAATAAGATCAGAATCGATGTTTTTGGATTCTAGTTTTCCACTTTTCACATCTTCCGCTATTTGTTTTGTGGCTTCTATAATTTCCCAACGAGAACTATAGCTGAGTGCCAAAACAACGGTCAATCCTGTAGACGATGCTGTAAGGTCTTTTGCTTCTTGAAGTTCTTTCTGACAAGAGGCAGGCAATGAATCGGTATCTCCAATGCTCCAAAGGCGCACATTGTTTTTCTTCAATGCTGGAGCTTCTGATCGGATGGTCGATACCAGTAAACTCATTAGGCCATCTACTTCGTCCTTTGGTCGGTTCCAATTTTCGGTAGAGAAAGCGTACATCGTCAAAAAATTGACATTCAATTCGGCACAGCCTTCCACTGTTTCACGCACTGCTTTTACTGCATTATGATGCCCAAAGATGCGAGTCGCACCTCTTTGTTTTGCCCATCTGCCATTACCATCCATGATAACGGCTATGTGTTGGGGAATATTATCTGTATTCAATTCGGCCAAAAGATGATTGGATATTTACGATCGGGGTACAAATATGGGTTGAAATTGGGTATAAATCAACGTTTTGGGCAATACACATCATAGAAGGTGTAGCTCAATGTGAATCCGTTATAGATGTACCAATCGCTGGTGTCGTTATTTCCGCCTATTGTACTCCCTGTTGTGTTGTCCAGTAAATCTGTAAATGTTTTACGAGCGACCATTTCAAACGAAACATTCCAGTTTTGTTTCATCATAAAGCGAATGCCTGCTCCAACTGGAATACAAGGTTGAATGGTGAGCGCAGAAGAATTGGTATAAGGTGAAAAGTAAAAAACACCAAGTCCACCAATAAAATAGGGACTCCATTTTAGTTTATTAGATGGACTTCTGAAATTCAGGAAGTTATATTCGATTTGGACTGCGCCTTCGTACAGAATATTGGAAAAGGATTGTCCTCGACTTACGTATACTGGATCGGCTGATTTTGAATCATTCGCCTTTATTCCGCCTGCCAAAAGATGGTAGCGCAAGCCAAAAGCAGGTGTAATATTGTTCTTGTAGAATAAAATGGCAGCTGGACGGAAATTTCTCAGCTCAAAATTGTCGTTGGTGAAGTCACCTTTGTAATTGCTGACTCCCAAACCCAGCCCAAATTCATGTTTTTGCGCAATTGCTTGTAAGGTAATCAGAAAGAAAAGGAATGCTGTTAAATGCTTCATTGAGAAGTCGAAAAGACATTGGTTCCAAAATTAGAACTAAAACGCCACAGTAAAAAAAATATTGCGTGCTAGTCTCTAAACTTCGGACAAACTACTCTTCCACCTATTATATAGGTCAAATGAAAACCTGTAAGGATATACCAATCCGATTTTCCTTTGTATTTTCCTCGCTGGTCGCCTTCTCTTCCCCAGCCCCAAAATTCTATACGATTTGTTTCTGGATTGTAATAAACACGGTCGTAGGCCACATCTGGCGCGCCATCTTTGATAAATTGCCTCAGAACATCTCTGCCCGCATTTGCAAACTGAGAGGGATCTTCGGGTTGATTGAGCCATTCTACGCTTTTATTGGACATAGCAGCCGACAGTTCACTTTGGTTTTTCGGGTTGATATATGCCTTGTTTACATCATCCAAATAACCCGTAAATGTTTTGCGCCAGCCGATTTCAAAAGCTAAATCTAAGTTTCTACTTAAGCGCCAGCGGCAACCAACTCCAAAAGGTACCGCGATTTGAAACAATGAATAGTTAATTCCTTCTGTTTTCAGTGGTTTTAGCGGAATCCACTTTCCATCATGCATGCCTTTTGGGTTGTGATAAAAACCAGCTATGCCTACAAAAAGGTAAGGAATCGTTTTGGTAGGTCGGTGGGTGTAATCTCCCAAGTTTTTTACAAAATCGTACAAAACATCTGCCTTCAGTTCTACAATGGTATTTCTGAAATCAGAATTTCGCATTCTACGAAACATATCTTGTCCCGTTTTGTCCGAAATGATGTCATCGCCTTTTATGCGTCCCCAATCTAATGTTCCTCGGAAAGTGAATCGAGGTGTGTAGCGGTAAGTTACATCTACTCCAAAACTAGGTCTGGTATAACGCAGTGCAGGACTGAGCATATTTTCAGCAGGATCTAGGTCGCCTACATAGTTTATTGCTTGTAGTGAACTGCCAACGCTCCAATATCTTTTCTTTTTCTTGAATCGGTTGAAGCCAGCTTCGTGGTTTGTGACGCTGTTGTGATGCTGGGCAATAGCAAAATTGACCAAGAGTATTCCCAAAAGTATAAAAATGATGGGTTTTGCTGTTTTTATATTCATGCCCCCAGACTTATTCAAGATCTTTGTATACGTGTACTAATTATCAAAGTTAGTAAAATGTAATTTTTCCATCACTACATTCGCTAGTAATTCCTTACATCCAAACCCCAATTGAGCTTCAATCTCAAGGTGTTTAGGAAACTATCAGACGAAAGTTTTACCAAGTGTGCATTAAAACTCTCTTTTTTTAAAGTCAATTTCACTCCAGCTTTCACATGTTCGGTTCGGGAATCAAGCGAGACAAGAAAACTTTTACTTCGACCTTCAATTTCAAAAGACAAAACAGATGTATCGGGTAGGATCATTGGACGCACATTCAGATTGTGCGGGCTTACTGGCGTGACGATGTAGTTTTGGGTAAGCGGCAATACCACTGGCCCACCACAACTAAGTGAGTAACCTGTAGAGCCTGTGGGTGTTGATACGATTAATCCATCGGCCCAATAAGAGTTTAAGAACTCGCCATCCAGATACGTGTGAACAATAATCATCGAAGCCGAATCACGCTTGGTAATTGTAAACTCGTTCAACCCAAAATTTTGTTCGCCAAACAAGCCCGCATCCGACTCGAGGCTCAATAGCGAGCGTTCTTCGATCCTGTACCTTTTTTCGAAAATTTGTGCAATTAGATCCGTATAATTATTCTCGTTGACAGTAGATAAGAATCCTAATCGACCTACGTTTATTCCCAAAATCGGAATTTGTTTTTTTCCAGAAAAAGTAACCGCATCCAAAAAAGTACCATCGCCTCCTATACTGAATATATAATCGGCTCCTGTGAAATTTTGAAACGAAGAATAGGTCTTTGCATCTTTCAGAAGTCCATTGTTTTTTAAGTGTTTAAAAAATGGCTCGTATACCAAAAGTTCTATTTTTTCGGCAAGTAATTGATCTATGATCTTTTTAATAAAAAGAATAGAGTCGTTTTTGAAAGGCTTACCGTGTAGCGCAATTATCATAGTTACAAAGTAAACACAGATTCGACAAAATGCCCAATATTCAATTAAAACATATTAATGAATTATAATTTATATATTTTATATTAATTTAATGTATCTTATTCTTATGTTAAGATGCGTTTTTATTACGATAGCATTAAGATTTTCATTAGAATTTCCCTAGATGTACTTTTTTATCGATTTTCTACTAAGTTTGTAGATACTCCTTAGACAAAATGAAGAAACTTCTATTCGCCTCCTCCGCTTTTGCACTTCTCGCAAGTTGCTACGATCCTTCGGTACAAGATTCAAAAAATGCGTCAGCGTCCAAATCGAAGACGGATTCTACGGTTTTTGATTCAAACACAATTCTGGTTTCGGGCAGCACCACCATGCAACCCATCATGCAAAATGTGGCCAACTATTTCATGAGTAACAATTCGGCCATAAATGTCAAAATTGACCCTATAGGTAGCAATGAAGGATTAAAAGCAATGTATCACGATTCGGCCGATATTGCGATGTCGTCTCACGAAATAGCGGACAGTGTACGAGGAATGTTTCGGAAGAAAAAGATTGAATTTGGAGAATTTCTTCTCGCTGGCGATGCTTTAGTGTTTGTAGTGAATGTGAATAACGGAGTAAAAAAACTTACTTCAGAACAGGTGATTTCTATCTACAGCGGGGAAACAAACAACTGGAAACAAGTAGGTGGCGAAGACGCTCCTATCGTTTTGTTTTCTAGAGATGTCAATTCTGGGACTTACAGTTTTTTCAAAGACGTGATCTTAGACAAGGGGCATATTCACAATGCAGCATCTAGCATGAAAGACAATCAAACTATTATTACTTCGATTGCCAAAGACAAAAACGCAATTGGATACACCAGTTTCTCTAATTTGGATTACTCGGTCAATCCATTGGACATCTCGTTTGACGAAGGAAAAACCTATGTCAGTCCAAGAATTGAAACAATTAACAACCTGAAATACAAATATTTCCGTGGTTTATTTTTGTATTACAAGCCCGAAGCCTATGCTAAAATCAAGCCTTTCTTGGATACCGTAAAATCAGACACGGTTCAGAAAATCATTCGTACGAGCGGTTATATTCCACTTTCGCATCGCTTGATTTCGCATCATTAATAATTCATTTGTTTAATTATATAAAAGAATGGCAATCAATCACAAATTGGTTGCCATTCTTCGTTTGAACCAAAAGCATAACAAGGCTTTGTAAAAAAAACCAAAACTGTCCGTTATTTTTGTGCTGTTATTTTTCAGAAAAAGACAATCGAATGAGCAAAGAACGTATCGTAAAAATAGGAATGGTGCAAACCAGTAGCGAACATGACGAATCCAAAAACTTGCAGAAAATGCTGGATTTGACTCTGGACGTGATCAAAAAAGGGGCACAAATTGTAGTCCTCCAAGAATTGTTTCGCTCCGATTATTTTTGTCAGACCGAAGATTACGACAAGTTTGCATTGGCCGAAACCATTCCTGGACCAAGTTCTGAGGCTTTTTCGAAACTGGCCAAAGAACATGGTGTAGCTATCGTTGTTCCTATTTTTGAGAAACGCACAGCGGGTCTTTATCACAACAGTATTGTGATGATAGATGCAGATGGAAGCACAAAAGGCGTTTATAGAAAAATGCATATTCCTGACGACCCAGGTTTTTACGAAAAATTTTATTTCACGCCAGGCGACCTTGGCTACAAGGCTTTTGATACAAAATTTGCCAAAATAGGAACGCTTATTTGTTGGGATCAATGGTATCCAGAAGCGGCTAGATTAACGACATTGAAAGGTGCAGAAATTTTAGTGTACCCAACTGCTATCGGCTGGGATAGTTCGGAAAGCGAGTCTTTGCGTAGCCAGCAACACGATGCTTGGTATACCATTCAGCGCAGCCATAGTGTGGCTAATGGTGTTTTTGTGGTTTCAGTAAATCGAATTGGAAAGGAAGGTGATTTGGAATTCTGGGGACAAAGTTTTGTGTCAGATCCGATGGGCAGAGTGCTGTACAAAGCCTCAAAAGGCAAAGAAGAAACTATTGTAGTAGAGTGCGATTTGGGATTGATCGACCATACTCGCATCCGTTGGCCGTTCTTGCGCGATAGAAGAGTGGACACTTTTAGAGATTTGGAAAA
Source organism: Cytophagales bacterium (assembly GCA_043769845.1). Lineage (GTDB taxonomy): Bacteria > Bacteroidota > Bacteroidia > Cytophagales > UBA9547 > UBA9547. The sequence goes on along the minus strand of JAYVIX010000260.1, from coordinate 2,994 downwards.
AAGGTATCTGGATTAAATAAAGAACGAATTTCCAATTCGTTTAAACTAAAAAGGCGAATTGGAAATTGGTTCTTCATTGAAAAATCTGGTCTCGAACCAGTGACTCCCTTGTCGAGGTACTCTGAACCAAAGAGATAACAAACCTTTGTCGATGAAGGGGCTTTTCTAAATTTTATAGTAAAAATTGCTTTTTCAACTGATAATATTTAACGTAGCCTAATCGTAAAAATGTGGACTTGTTTTCCTTTAAAAAGACTGAACCATTTACAATTTTATAAATACCAAAACACATGACAGCAAGGGCTAAAAATCCAATGTTGCCATTTACGGGTATACTATTTTCATCCTGACATGCAGGATGGTCTTCCATGCAATCTATGTCAAAAGGATCGCAGGGACATGGGGCTGGCACTTCGCCACCGCCACCACCGCCACCACAACTGGACAAACAAGCTGTGTCAAAAGGATCGCAATTGCAAGGATTAGGTTGTGCTTGTGCACTTTGGAAACAAACAAGTAGTAATAAAAATACAACGCTTTTGAAGCTTTTAAAGAACACCCTTTTCATATATACAATTTCTATAATTTCAGTATCATTTTTTGTGTATGCGATTTTTCAGAAACTATTCTCAAAACATAAATACCTTTATCAAATTCTGAAATTTCGGTCAACAGATACGCAGCCTTATTCAATTCATTCTTCCACAACAAAACACCTTTTATTGAATACACTTCTATCAAATTCAACAGATCATTTGGTTGTGCTTGTATATTTAATTCATTGAATACAGGGTTTGGATATATGGAAAGCAGAGTGTTTTCTGATTGTTTTACTACTTGTGCGAGTGAAAGTACATGTATGTCGCAAGTAGCCAGACAAGTACTATTGAGTGGGTCGCAATTACAAGGATTTGGCTGAGCTTGTATCGTTTGAAAAACACTATACAAACCCAGCACAATACAAATAAACATTCCTTTAAACCTCATCAAACCCAATTTAGAATGGCGATAACAGCTACTATTGTTTCGTGACCAATTTCTGGAACTGTGTTTTTTCTGAGAATACTTTCACCAAATACACTCCATGCGCATATTCGCTTAGCTCATTTATTTGATAAGTAGAAATATTTAAGTTCTCTTTCTTCAATAACAAAATCCCTTCTACCGAATACACTTCTATTGATTTCAATACATCATTTGTGCCAACTGACTGAACTGTCAAACCGTGTACTGTTGGGTTTGGATATACAAGAATCGAACTGTGTTTTTCTGAAAGCTGATACCCAATATCTGTGATTAAAGGTTTTGGTAAATAATTCGCAACCTTGAACCTTTTAGAAGTAGTCACGGAAGGATCAAAAGCATAAGTAAATCATGCGGTGATAGCTGTTGCTTTGTTCGTATAGCTATCCAATAGATAAATCTCTGAATTCAAACTACTACTAAATTCGGCAGCTGATAATAAATGAGAACCTTTGTAATTGCTTGCTATTGGTAAGGAAACGCTAAACGTATCGGAAGTGGCAGGCAAGGCTTGAATAGAATAATTGGTTGCGCCAGTTGCGGTGTAGATGTTCATATCCCCACCCATCAGTTTCAAAGCATCGAACGATTCGTCCACATCACTGGTAGCTCCTTCTTGTAAGTATACTACGGTTTGGTCTGAATTGCTTCCAAAACTTATTTTTAGCCGAAGAATATCAGAAAGTGATGCTTGTCTAAAGTTGACTTGATGCGAGCTTCCTACTTTTACCGATTCCCTTATTTGAAGAACTGGATTTGCCGCATTTGCTTTTACAAAAAATCCTTGAAACGAAGGGATCACGTCACCATTTGGTCTACCATCACTCGATATCCAATTTACATACGAGAAGTAGTTTCCTGACTTACCTATCAATGGATCCCACATATATATGGCATTGCCGATATTGGTTTTTGTCCAACCTGCTGCATTCCAAGATATCTGAGAAGGGTATGGATTACCTACCAAATTCCATCCCAAGGTGCCTGTACTGGTGTAAGTGACAGGAATATTCATAGTGCCAGTATGTGGTACTCCTTTTAATGCTAAAGTAACATTGGCCGAATCTGGGAAGACGGTCGTTCGTTTGCCTACCACAAAAAGATAATATTCACGCCCCGAAACTAAGGTATTGCTAATGTTATTGGCAGATAACCAAGCATTGTTTAAGCCCAAAGTCGAAGATTCACTATAGTGCTTGATAGAAGTCGTGGTATTATTTGGGGCATCGAAACCTCTAGTAGTTGGGCCCACGACTAGCGTGCTGTCCTTGAACTGTTGTATAGTAGCATTTATCACTGGCGATGAAAGATAACGTAACCTACGATGTTTGGTAAAATATCGCTGTATCGTAAAGTTGCTCGCATTTGTCAGTGAACTTCCGCTTGGTAACTCGGCCAATCGGGCGGCACGAGCACTATCAGAAGTCAAAATGAACGATTGGTTGTTTAGGTTGAAACTACCATTTATTGTAAGTGTACCGCTAGGCAAAAGAGCTAGTTTTGAATTTGTGGACAAAGTCACATTTGATCCTGTATTTACTTGCAGGTTGTTGAATTGTTCTAGGTCTAAATTGGAAGAATTGATCGTTTGGTTGGTACCGGCAAATTCGACAGTTCCATTTCTAGGAGTGAAAGTACCGGCATTTTGCCAATCGCCATGAATCTTCAATGTTCCGGTGTTTCCAAAAACCAAGCTTCCTGACAAAGCTATTGATATAGTATTGGCAAAAACAGTAGCCCCGTCCGAAATTAAAACAGAAGCATTGCTAGGCACTACAACATTCATTGCCATATTAGGCACTGTTCCACAAGCCCAATTAGAAGGTACAGTCCATAAACCACCTATAGTTCCGATCCAATCGTTACTATAGTTAGTGCCTGAACGGAAACATATAACTCATTTAAATGCTGACAGTTATCATTAATATTAACAGTAAATCATTTATAACTACTCCATTATTTTTTTATTTT
>JAYVIX010000259.1:0-13462 GCA_043769845.1 Cytophagales bacterium | reverse complement strand
AGTTATTCCTTTTTCATAAAAACTAGCAGAAGAATACTCATAATCTTCTGGCAATTCACACAAACCCGCCTTTACTGGATTCCAATGAATGTATTCAAGCTTCTGCATAAATACACTGTGTGAAAACAGATCTATAGAAAGTGGATTTCGCTTCCAAAATTGGTACTTTCTATCCTTAAGGTTTACTTCAAAATAAGGCAACACTTTCGGATGATTCTTCTGCAAGTCGAATCGAATGTTTTGGGCTGTGAACTTAAGAAAATCACGTTGAACATCTTCTCGCTTATGGCCTTCTCGCATTTGCCAAATCAGGTGCATATGGTTCGATAATATGACAAAACCATACACCCAAATGCGCTTTTCTTCAACTAGAAAGTATAGGCTTTCAATAATTATTTCTTTGTACTTATCTGGTTTAAGAAGATGTTGCTACTCATAAATCGTGGAGGTAAAAAACTGTGGATATTCTTCTGGCATTTCCATCGCCAAATGTATTTAAAATTATCTGTAACATTTTGACATAGGATAGACCAAAGGTTTGTTGGTGAAAACACCAACAAAGGCGGAAAGTATCTACAAACAAGCGGCTTATTTTTCAGGCTGCCTGCTTGTAGTCTTTTACCGAATCTTTGACGATGCCTCTTAAATATTTCCTGAGAATAGTATTTTTTTAGAATTTATTTTATATTTAAGATTATATATTAGAAGCTTTTATATATACAATGGTTAGCAGAAAGCTTTACGCATAACCTGAATGTAACAACTTAAAATCAGAATTATGAAATACAAAATTTTATTTTCTCTTGCTCTCTTTTCTCAACTAAGTTTTAGTCAAACATTTGTTGATCAAGCGACCTTTGAAAGCTTAAAAGACATTAAAGTTTTATCAACTGAATTTATTGATACTTCAAGGCTCAGTAAAACTGCTGCCCTAAAGATCAAGTTTGTAGACTACTCAGACAAAAAAACAAAGTACTATGAAGCAGATTTAGATAAATATGAGTTTGTAAACATTAAAAGCTTTAGGTATTTTCCAAGTTCTTTAACCGCTATTTCTGTAATGACTGTCCCATTCAAAGTTAGAGCTAAAAATAGAGACGGTTACGTGACTACACAAGCAGATGTTAAGAATATAGGACTATATTTTCCTATTGCAATATGGGATAGAAAAAGATACTGGTTAGACAATTCCACAAGCAGTCATAAATTTTCACTTGGCTTATTGATTGCACCTATGTCACAAGAGCTAAGTGACAAGAATACTAATAGCTTTTTTCAGAACACTACCACTACGTACAATGCTTTTATGCTATCGGCATCATTAGCAGCTACTTATACTTACAAAAGCATAACGATTGCTATTATTCCTGTAGGTTTTGACTATGGGTTAGATCGTGCAGGGAGTTATTGGGACAATCATGGAAAATATTGGACCGGATTTGGGATTGGGATTGACACAAAACTATTTGGATTATAAGCCTACCGCAAAACGGTGTGCTTTTTTTTGCCGCAGTTGGTGTTCTCACCAACTGCTTTTCTTTGTCCCACCCACCATAGTTTGTTGGTAAAAACACCAACAAAGGCAAAAAGTACCCGCACAATAGGGATATTCAGAATATTTTGTGTGGCGTGAAGGGGAAAGTCAGAAAGGTAATTTATAATATTTCAAAAGATCAAATCCACTAATGAATTCTATATTTGTATTTAGAATCCATGAGAACTTTTTTAAATTGAGAATCAAAAAAGGATTATGAATCGCTTTTTATTTTAACTCGATGACTTTTAGAGATAATACTTTCATAACAGCTGATGGCTTGCATTACGAAGGAGTTCTACGTGATGTAGATAAATCCAGACTATCTCTCCAACCTATTTTTGAGGCATTTACGAACTCTCTCGAAGCAATAAAATCTCAAAAAATACTTGATTTTGCAGGTGAAATCAAAATAACGGCAACTCAACTCACAGATGGCTCTCCAGAATTCAAAAGTTTAACTATAGAAGATAATGGAATCGGTTTTAATGAGAATGAGTTTAAGAGATTTAACACATATAAGGATTTTACGAAAGGATTTAAGAACTTAGGTTCAGGCAGAATTCAATATGCTCATTATTTTGATACTACTACGATTGAAAGTGTATTTAATGAAAATGGGCAATTCTATAAAAGAGAGTTTATAGTTTCGAAATCAGTAGAATTCCTGAAAAAGAATGCGATAACATTTCTAAAAAAGACAAAACCAATTACTGAAACCAAGACTGGAACGAAAATAATATTTTCAGATTTATTAGATAAAAGTGGAAGAATATACCATAATCTTAATCAGCTGATATTAAAAGAAGAGTTAATTAGAAGATACTTACAGTATTTCTGTTATAATAAATCTGTTCTGCCTTCTATTAAAATAGAATACTATTTGTGGGAGGAGTTAAAAGGTACTACAACAATAAATGAAGATGACATACCGAATGTTAATAATACGAAGATCGTTAACCTGAATTATTCTAAAATAGCTGATAACGGTATAGAAATTATAAAAACTAAGAAGGAGGAAGCATTTACTATTGATGCTTTCAGAATTAAAAAAACTTTACTTAAAGGAAACGACCTGAAAGTAACTAGTAAAAGTGAAATTGTGGAGGGTTTTGAATTAGAGTTAAAGTTTATCGCTAAGGACGATGATTTCGAAGACGATCAGTTTTTATTTTTAGTTTCTAGTGAATACATAGATCGAAGAGATACAAATACAAGAGGAAAACTAAATATTCCAAATAAAGAAAGTTTTTCTAAAAACACTAGCTTATTTGGTCATGAAGAGATCTTATTTGAAGATATTCAGGAAGGTATAAATCAGTCAATTATATTGATGTATCCTGAAATACAAAAAGCAAAGGAGAAACATGAAATACAATTTGAAGAACTGAAGAAGATGTTCTTTTTGGATGACAAATCAATTGAGGAATTATCTATTTCTCTAAACGATTCCGAGAACAAAATACTAGAAAAATTTTATACGGCAGAAGCAAAGAAATCTGCTGCATTAGATGCCAATATAAAAACTAGAATAGACAAACTCAAAGCACTTAATACCGATTCTGAGGATTATAATAGACTACTTCAAGAAGAAATTGAGCAATTAGTAAAAGAAATACCGTTACAGAATAGAACTGCACTTACACACTATGTCGCTCGAAGAAAACTAGTACTTGAGTTGATGGATAAAATTTTAAAAAGGCAATTAGATATTCAAAATAATGGCAGCTCAAACATTGATGAAAAGTTGCTTCACAGGTTAATATTCCAGCAAAGTTCCGACAACACTAGCAAAAGTGATTTATGGTTGTTTAATGAAGAGTTTATTTATTTCAATGGAGTTTCCGAAAGCAAGCTCAAAGACGTAAAAATTAATGATGAGTTAATTTTTAAAGATGAATTTGAAGAAGTAGAAATTAATTACTTAAGATCACTTGGAGAAAATAGACAAATAAAACGACCTGACATTTTGCTCTTCCCTGACGAAAGTAAATGTATAATTATTGAGTTCAAAAATCCAAATGTATCTGTTAGAGAGCATTTGGGACAAATTGATTTTTATGCTGGGTTAATTAGAAATTTTACAAAGGAATCTTTTAATCTTGATACCTTTTATGGCTACCTAATTGGGCAAGCTATTGAACCAGCAGATGTAAGAATAACTGATCAAAGATTTATTCATTCATATCATTTAGATTATTTGTACCGTCCTAGCACACCCGTTGCTGGTGATATTTTTCCAAACATTAAAAAAAACGATGGCTCAATTTATACTGAAGTAATAAAATACACTACTCTTTTGGAACGGGCCACTATAAGGAATAAGATTTTTATTGATAAGCTAACTAATCTATAAAACCCCAAATAGTCCTCGTTTAATAAAACGCAACGAGGACTCACGAGCATAGCGATTGCATCGCTTTTAAAATCACCTTCAAATCAACTAAAAAATCCAACCCGAAGAAAAGGCCTTTGACAGGGACCAGTTATTATGCCATTCCCAAAATAGTAAAATAGCACTATTCCTACATCCGAGCATAAGGCTGCATTCGTAGTATGTTCGGACAGTGTTCGTAGTATGTTCGTACTAGCCGTATAGTCGCTATGTTAGATTTTTCTAATGCCGCGTCCTTCCTAAACAATGTCTTTCGCTTTCAGGTTTTAATCGAAAGTTCCGTACTATTCAGTCTATTCTGTCACCAAATGTTTTGTATTGGCCTTTACTGAAATAGTTGCAGCCGAAATGTTTGGAACAGGAGTAACGGTGACGGCACTTTGTCTAGGAACAACAAACCGATGCCGTCAGACGTGATAGTGGGCTTTATGAATTGGTTTTTGAGTAATTTGCCAATCTCCTGATACCATCAGGATGAACATCAAAAAGCACTTAGCTAGTATCCAAAAATGATGACATTTATCCAAGAACTGAAAACAAGAAACGAAACCTTATTCTACTTTGGTTTTGTCTGCCTGTTATTTTCAATGCTATTTTTGATTTTAGCGAAGACTACTTCAACCCACGTTTATGGAGTAAACGCCTGGTACAAACCGTTCAAGTTTGCTTTTTCAACCTTAACCTTTGTTTGGGCGATGGCTTGGTATTGCTACTACCTTCCTGATTTTCATGTAAAGCTATTTAGTTGGTCAATGATTGTTCTTTTGGGTTTTGAGATAGTATACATTAGCATACAGGCAAGTAAGGGGCAACTCTCGCATTATAATCTAAGTACTCCTTTTTATTCGGCCATGTATTCTCTCATGGCTTTAGCCGCTACACTGGTAACATTGTACGCAGCATATGTAGGTTTTCTGTTTTTTAAAAATTCATTTCCAGATTTGCCGAATCACTATGTCTGGGCAATTCGTCTAGCCATCATGATTTTTATCATCTTCTCCTTTGAAGGTTTTGCAATGGGGTCAAGGCTCAACCATAGTGTTGGAGCTTTAAACGACAATTCGAATTGGTTTATCGTAGGTTGGAGCAAGACCGTTGGCGATTTGAGAGTTGCGCACTTTATAGGAATGCACGCCTTGCAAGTTTTACCAATTCTTTCATACTATGTCTTTAGAAGCACTATATCGACAGTAGCGATTTCTGCAATTTATGGTTTGTTGGCATTGATTACGCTTATTCAGGCATTTCAAGGCAAACCGTTGGTTAATAATTTTAGAAGTAAATTAACCAATCAATTGTGATGTCTTTGTGGTGTCTGGTAAGTATCGGGCAATAAAAAAGGCAGCTACTATTGAAGTAACTGCCTGATTTATAGAGTGTACGCGTAGGAATTCGAACTCTATTAGTCCTCGTTTAGTAAAACCCACCAAGTACTCACGAACATAGCGATTGCATCGCTTTTAAATCCTCCTTTTTATCTTTGCACAACAACAGATAAACCCATGTGCGGCCGTTCCTCCTTATCCAAAAAAGAAGCAGATCTTGAAAAAAGGTTTGGGAAAGGGAATGGTTGTTAAGGTCTTCGACCGTAAACAACGTTCTGCCAAAACATTGCCAACGGTTAAAAACATTGGCAAGCGTTCACGCAATTTTAAACAAACACCAAATGAAAGCAAACATCGAACCCTTAGTTCCTGAACATTACTACCACATTTACAACCGAGGCATCAACGGAGAAACTATTTTTAAGAAAGAGAAACATTACAGTTTGTTTCTTAAAAAATACACCGAGCATGTTTTTCCTTATGTCGATACTTTTGCCTATTGCCTTTTGAGCAATCATTTTCATTTACTAGTCAGGATAAAATCAGAAGAGGCGATTCAACAGTCGGTCAAGCTCCCGTATCCAGAAAAGAAAATTGAAAAGTTCGATTATTTCCTCAGTCGCCAGTTTTCCCATTTATTCAATGGCTACACCCAAGCCCTCAACCACGATTACGACCGCACTGGCGCGCTGTTCGAATCGCCATTCAGACGTAAGCTAGTAGATGACGAAAAGTATTTTAGACAATTGGTAGCGTATATCCACCAGAATCCAATCAGACATGGTATTGCACCTGATTACACAACCTATGAGCACTCGAGTTATCAAAGTTTTATCCATAACAAACACACAAAAATAGCGAGAAAGGAAGCTATAGACTGGTTTGGCAACAAATAAGGCTTCGAACTGTTTCATCAGCAAAACGAGCCAGAAACTTTAATTCAAGATTTTTTGCTGGACGAGATTTAAAAAGGGGAACGGTTGTTGAGGTCTGCGACCGTAAACAACGTTCTTCCAAAACGTTGCCAACGGTTGAAAACCTTGGCAAGCGTTGTGTAACCTTCTTATCTTTGCACCACAACAGATAAACCCATGTGTGGCCGTTCCTCCTTATCCAAGAAAGAAGCAGATCTTGAAAAAAGGTTTGGGGCGAAGTTCTATTCGGATGAAATAGACCGTTACAATCCGTTGCCATTATTCAACATTGGACCATCTATGTCGGTACCTGTCATTTTAGACCATGAGCCAGAAAGAATCCAGTGGGTAAAATGGGGCTTTGTGCCTTCTTGGGCAAAAGATGCTAAAGCATCGCCACCCCAAATAAATGCCAGAATCGAATCCGTTTTAGAGAAACCCTATTTCCGTGAAGCCATTCAAAAACGAAGATGTTTGGTATTGCTAGACGGCTACTTTGAATGGAAGGCAGTAAATAAGACCACAAAAATACCTTATTACATCCATTTACAACAAACCGAATTGTTTGCCGTGGCAGGTATTTGGGAAGAATGGAACAACCAAAAAGCATTCTCGCTCATCACTCAACACCCCAACGAAGCCTTGCTTACAGTGCACGACCGTATGCCAGCAATCCTGCTGCCCAACCAAGAAAAGGCGTATCTAGAAAGCAAAACAGGAGAAGAAGCTATTTCGATGATTCGCCCTTATTCACAAGGAAAGATGGCATTTCATACTGTCTCCAAACGCCTCAATAGCAGCTTCGACAATGACCCCACGCTTTTACTGCCAAGTAGTCATGATGATGTGGCGGTACAGGGAAGTTTGTTCTGAAACGAGTCCACCTTTGAACATTGAACCTTAAACTTTGAACTAGAAACTACGAACTCCGAATAGGCAATTTCCCCATCTTCTCCACCTCCAAACTAGGGAAACCAAAATCTTCCACCACCTTGCCCAAAAGCAAGTAACAGCCCGAGCCACGAAAAGGGTATTGCGCAATGGATTTCGGAAAATGGGTCGTGTCGAAGAATTGCCCTTCAAAATCTACCCAAGTGCCAAAGTTCATGAGGTTGCCATTGCTAGTGCGTACATGCTTTCGAGCCACAAAATAGCCCACCATCCGCACCGTTTTGCCAATGTGTTGGCTCAAGTCCTTCGTCATAATATCTCCACGAAAGGATGTTTTCAACAAGTCAAAAGGCGAAGCCAAAGGGAAGCCAAGTAGTTCTATTTGGTCGTGTACCGCTTCCATGTCGCCCACTTCCAAAGGCGGCAACACATAGCTTTGTTCGCCTTCGGCAAACAGTTCTGCATTCGCCAATTCTTCCTTTTTCAGTTTCATGTGTCCACTTTTCTCCCAAAGCAATTCCTGTTTGGTTTTGCCTGTGAAACGCAAGGCACCAATTCGAATCAGAATGCAAAGCTGTTCTTTGTTCACTAAAGTACGTTTGATAAAATCCTCTAAGCTGTGGTAATTTCCATTTCGCTCACGCTCTCTCACTATCGTTCGTGCCAGCTTTTCTTCCAATGCCTTTAAGTGTACAAAACCCAAATAAATCACCGTTCCTTTGATGGTGGTCAGGAAATCGCTTTCGTTCACACAAGGGGCCTCAATGGTCGCTCCGCTCATTCTCGCCTCGTGTACGTACAGCTCTGTGTTATAAAACCCTCCAAAATTATTGATGACACCCACCATAAACTCCATTGGGTAGTACGTCTTCAGGAAAAGGCTTTGATAACTCTCCACCGCAAAACTCGCAGAGTGCGCTTTGCAGAACGAATACCCCGAAAAGGATTCGATCTGTCGCCAAACTTCGAGTGCTAAAGCATCAGGATAGCCATATACTTTACAGTTTTCGAAAAACTTCAACTGTATGCGCTCGAATTCCTTTTTGCCTCGGCTTTTTCCGCTCATGGCTCGCCTCAAAATATCGGCTTCGCCCAAATCCAACCCTGCAAAATAATGGGCAACCTTTATCACATCTTCTTGATACACCATTACCCCATATGTCTCGCCCAAAAACTCGGCAAACTTCGGATGTAGGTATTTGAAACTGGTAGGGTTATGGAATCGTGAAATATACTCTCGCATCATTCCACTTTTAGCAACACCAGGGCGAATAATAGAACTAGCAGCTACTAAACTAATATAGTTATCACAACGCAATTTGGACAGCAAACCACGCATGGCAGGGCTTTCGATGTAAAAACACCCAATTGTTTTAGCAGCTTTCAACCGATCTCGAATGTTTGGATCACGCTTGAAATCCTCCACTCGATGCACATCCACGCTCACCTGTTTGTTCCTGCGGACATGTGCCACGGTTTCTTTGATATGGCCTATTCCTCTTTGGCTCAAAATGTCAAATTTGAAAAACCCATTTTCCTCGGCTACGTGCATGTCAAAGTGAACGATGGGAAAACCTTTAGGCATCATCAGCAAAGCGGTGTGATTGCAAAGTGGTTCTTCTGTTATCAGCATACCACCTGCATGTATGCCCAAATGGTTAGGTAATTCGATCAAGGCTTTACCCTTCTCAAAAATCACGCTGGCCAACGGATGGTGTTTTAAGGTTTCCAAAGGGGCATCCGCAATAGTATCAATTTCAGACTTAGGCAAGCCAAACACTTTTCCTAGTTCTCTGATAATAGAAGCCCCTTTGAAGGTGCTGTAAGTCGCCATCAAAGCCACATGTTCCCCGCCATAGCGTTTGAACACATAATCTATCACATCATCTCGTTCGTCCCAACTGAAATCAATATCAAAATCGGGCGGTGAAGTACGATGCGGGTTGATAAACCGTTCAAAATACAAATCCAATTCTATAGGGTCTACATCCGTGATTTTCAGGCAATACGCCACAATGGAATTTGCCCCCGAACCACGCCCCACATGGTAATATCCTTTGCTCTGTGCGTACCGCACGATGTCGTAGGTAATCAAGAAATAACTCAGGAAACCCAAGTCTGAAATCACTTTCAGTTCTTTCTTTATTCGGGCTTGCGCCTCTTTGTTGTCATTTCCATAGCGGTATTGCATTCCCTCGTAGGTTAGCTTTTCCAATAGCTTGGCATCGTCCTTGGCACTTCGTGTAAAATGCTTTCGGTTTTTAGGGCTTTCCGTGTCCAATGCTATTTCACAGGCATCAAACAAATTTCCAGCATTTACAAACAATTCAGGATATGCCTCAAATGCTTTCTCCATTCTTTCTTCGTCCAAAAACGTTTCGGATTCATGGGAAATGAACCGTTTGTCTAGTTTGGATAGCAAGGTGTTTTGGTCAATGGCACAAAGCAATTCGTGCGTTTCGTAGCCAGCAGCATCCAGAAAACACACGTTTTGATAGGCGATCAATTTGTTCATCCTTTTTCGCCAAGGAGAAGAAAACAGCTTGTTTGTTTCATAAGGCGCAATGCCCACAAACTCGTTTTTACGTAGCGTTTCAGGAACTCCCCAAGGCAAGCGATACACCACAAAGCAATGTTCAAAAGCAGGGGCAATAGTTGGGAACGGCAAACCTTCCAAGGAATGTTTGGTGAAGAACGAATTGAGTTCGTAAATGCCTTGGTTGTTTCGGGCAATACCAATGTACAAAGGCGTTTTGTCCTCCGTCCGAAACTCGATCCCCAGCAAGGCACGAATCCCTTCTTTGGCGCAAGCCCTCACAAAGTCAAAGTGTGCGGACGTATTATTTATGTCAGCCAACAAAAGGCACTCCATCCCCCTCGCCCTAGCTTCCTTAGCCAAGACCTCAGGCGATAGCGTACCGTATCGTAAACTGAAATAACTCTTGCAGAAAAACATATTCTTTCTAACCTGAGTTCGATTAATAATATGTGTTGAATTACTTTAAACGACCATTTCAAGAATTAGCCCCTCTAAATTCTCTGCTTGAGTCGCAGAATCCAAAGGGGAGATTTTGGCCCTTTCCCGAGGGATGTTGCGCTTCGAGCAAGGTTGGGTTGGGATAGGGGCTAATATCATTGATAATCAATATTTTAATAATCGAACTCAGGTTTTTTAGCCCCTCTCCATTGGAGAGGGGTTGGGGTGAGGTTTTTAACTAACTGCCACCTGCTTTCCACTCATCCCCACCGCCCTTAAAACTGCCTTACTACCATACTTATTCCGAATTTTATCCATTGCCAAGCAAAGACTTACCGCCTCTTGCGTGTCGTCAAACAAAGAGATTTGGGGCGAACCTTGCACTAAATGACTAAACCGAACGCCAATCAAGCGGATCAGTTGCCTACGGTCATAGAGCAAATCGAATATCTCTCTGGCGGTTTGGAGCAATTGGGTATCATTCGCTGTGTATGACAAACTCTTTTGCCTAGTCATGGTATTGAAATCCGTATATCGTATTTTGACAGTCACACAGGCTGTGAGCCTTCCCAACTTTCGCAAGTCAAAAGCCAATCCCTCGGTTAGTTTGGATATAACAGAATGGAGGAATTTTACATCGGTCGTGTCTTCATGAAATGTCCTTTCGGCAGAAAGCGACTTTTGTTCGTGGTACGGCTCAACAGGTGTTGCGTCTATCGCATTTGCTTTGTCTGAAAGCACCAAGCCGTTTTTTCCAAACTCACGCTCCAATAGTACCTTCGGTACTTCTCGCAAGGTCTTGATGGTCTTCACGCCCATATTGCTCAAAGCAGTGGCCGTCTTTTCGCCTACCATTGGTATTTTGCCCACAGGCATAGGGGCAATAAAAGGCTTTTCAGTACCTGTCGGTATTTCAAGCTGTCCATTGGGTTTGGCTTCGCCAGTACCCATTTTGCTTACTAGTTTGTTCACCGCCATTGCCATGCTGATAGGCAAGCCAGTTTCTTTCATGATCCGTTGGCGCATTTCAGTAGCCCACTTATAAGACCCGAAATATTTGTCCATCCCACTCAAATCAAGATAGAACTCGTCTATACTCGCCTTTTCATACACAGGCGCACGTTCGGCTATCACATCCGTCACCAATTGCGAGTGCTTGGAATAACTCTCCATATCACCATAAATTACAATAGCATCAGGACAAAGCCTTTTTGCCAAACGCATAGGCATAGCCGAACGCACCCCAAACGCTCGTGTCTCGTAACTACACGAGGCTACCACGCCTCTATTGCTGTTCCCTCCGATAATGAGAGGAACACCCACAAGCTTCGAATTCTTTAGTCGCTCTACCGAAACAAAGAACGAATCCAAGTCGAGATGAAGAATTGCCCTGTCCATTTTTGTGTGATTGAGATAGTTCTGTATATTTGTCACGAATCGTGACAAATAATTGTCACTAATTATAACAATAGTATTATGGAAAAGCAAGGGACTTTTTTTGCAGAAAACATCAAGTTGCTGAGAACCAGAAAAAATAAGACGCAAGATATTGTAGCAACAGCTCTCGGCCTAACCAGAGGAAGACTTGCTGCATTTGAGAGTGGACAAACCAAGAACCCTACTTTGGAAGACCTAATCACCTTTAGTGAATATTTCCAATTCAGTATAGACATGTTGGTAAGAAAAGATTTATCCAAGGTTCCAGAATCAAAATTGTATGAAATTGAACACTCTTTCGACTATACCAAAGGAAGCCAACTGCGAGTGATTACAGTGACGGTGGACAGTCAGAAGAAGGAAAACATCGAGTATGTGCCCATCAAAGTGAAGGCGGGTTACATGGTCAATTATGATGACCCCGATTTCATCAAAGACCTAGAAAAGTTGACCCTTCCTTTTGTGGCAAAAGGAAAGACCATGCGCATGTTCGAGTCGGAAGGCGATAGCATGTTTCCATTGCCAGAAAAGGCAAAAGTCTTGGGTGAATATGTGGAGGACTGGCACCAAATTAAAGATGGTGGAATGTACATCATCATTTCGTACAGACTTGGCTACGCCATCAAGAGCGTGTTTAAAAAACTAGAAAACAACTCCCTCACCCTCAAAAGTCTAAATCCTCTTTATCCCGATTATGAAATCTACCTGAAAGACGTGACTGAGATATGGAAATTCAAAGGCTACTATTCTGACAGTCTACCAAGCCTCGAACAATTTTTTTCTGCCAATGAATTATTGGAAAAGTTGGAGGAAATGAAAGCAATCGTGAAGAGGGGAGTAATTTTAAAATAATTACTCATAATACCTCACCAATAGTCCCACTTTAGTAAAACGCAAGGAGGACTTACGAGCATAGCGATTGCATCGCTTTTCAAACCTCCTTCAAATCAAATAAAAAAGCCGACCCAAAGAAAAGGTCTTGAACAGAGACCAGATGTTATCCCATGCCCCGAATGGTAAAATAGCACTATTCCTACCATCAGTGGATAAGGTTGCATTCGCAGAGTATTCGTAGAATGTACGCACTAGCCATACAGTCGCTAAATTAGATTTTTCTAATGCTTCAATCCTTCCCAAACGCTGTTTTTTACCTGAGGCCAATTTTTCGTTACATTATTTACAGGAAACAACTAGGAGGCTAATCAATCTTAAAGTCAATGGAGTTATTCCCATTTTCCACATTGCCTTTCACGACAAATTGCCCGAGAGATTTAAAATCTCAAAATCTTTGGCATCTCAAAGTCCTTTTTTAAGCCCAACTATTTGCAACAGACATACATTTATTAAAATCCGCAACAGATTTCAAATCTTGTGAAACGCAGTGAAAATGTGCACAGGTTATTTAGTCGAATTTTGTACAATAAATTCTGGGAATAATTATGTTAAAGCAACTTCTAAAATCTAACGCAATGGAAAAACTGTATCAAACTTTAAAAAGAAAATCAAATGCCTGTTTTGTTATACTAATGAGCATAAGCCTTAGCTCAAGTTTTGCACAACGAACTTGGGTACACCCTGGCGCGATAAACAATAAAGCGGACTTGGATTTTGTGAAAGCCAAAATTGCAGCAAACGAACAGCCTTGGGCAGGTGAGTACATAGAAATGCGGAATTTCAGAGCTACGGCAGGAACCAATACTACCGCACCTACTTCAGAAGGTGGTCAGAAATTAGATGGACAACAAGCGTATGCCAATGCTTTAGCATGGTATTATTCAGGCAATGTTACCTATGCCAACAATGCTATTGGCATTTTAAATACCTGGGGCAGAACATTTGCTGGCTATTCACCTACTGTTGGTCAAAATCAACTGCAAGGTGGCTGGATTGGAACATTGTTGGGCCCTGCTGCTGAGATTATGCGTGGTTATACTGGTTGGGCGCCTGCCGATATGTTGGCTGTTCAAAATATGTTTAAAACAAGGTTTT
>JAYVIX010000258.1:0-10579 GCA_043769845.1 Cytophagales bacterium | reverse complement strand
CCTCAAGAGCTTCTTTGTATTTCCCAATTTTATATAATTGATTAGCAAATGCATTCTGCACCAATCCTCTCTGATAATCCGAAAGAGAAGGCAATGGATAATATTGGTTGTATACTTTTTTTGTTTTTGCAAATGCTTCTTTTTCTTTTCCTTGGCTAAACAAAACTTCGATTTCAAGCAATTCGCATAGTGCACTCAATTCTAGATTATTAGCTACTTCTGGCTTATCAAGTAAAATATCTAATTCATCTTTTGCCTCTTGGTACTTGCCCTGTTTAAAGAATAATTGTGCTTGATAATATTCTACTACCGTATTTCTTGGTATTTTTTTAATGTTCCTTTTATAGTTCTTCAATAATAAAGCGACAGTATCAAAATTTCCTTTTAAAAATGATGCCTTAATTCGGGCTGGTAACAATTGATTTGTGTCGCCTTTTTCAGAAATTAGATTTCTTTTAGACCAATCAACATATTTGCACAAGCTGTCTGTCACTTGGGCAATAGAATAGATGTTGATAATGGCATTTAATGCTTTCTTTTCTTCGATAGTTTTTGATTTGTTAATCTCCTTTAAAATCAGAACGTATTTCTGCAAAGCGATAGAATACTTTTTGTCAGTTTCGTAGGCTAAGGCTAAGTCGTATTTTAACTTGTTCTGACTTTTTATTAAAAGTTTTTTTACTAAAGAATCATTCTTAGATAAATACAAATCGGCCGAATCAGCCCCATCTTTTTTTAGTTTAGAATAAAAATTATTAATAGTCTTTCTGTCTCTAATTTCAATTTTTGTTAATTTTCTCACTGCTTTTTTGGACACTACAATTCCTAACGAAAGGAATGTTATATGCAAAAAAAGAATAAAAAATAGGCGATTTTTATTTGCAAAAATATTCATTTAAATATGGATTTTCAATTCTAAGAGAGAAGTCATATTCTA
Source organism: Cytophagales bacterium (assembly GCA_043769845.1). Lineage (GTDB taxonomy): Bacteria > Bacteroidota > Bacteroidia > Cytophagales > UBA9547 > UBA9547. Next base: position 9,642 of record JAYVIX010000258.1, on the reverse strand, counting down.
CGTTACCGTTTTAAATATGTTCATTAATTTCTTTTGTAACTTTTGTGACTGATTGCTTATTTGTTTATCGCTAGTATTGAATCAGAAAACGAAACAATATGAAAATCGAGCAAATATATACGGGCTGTTTGGCTCAAGGCGCATACTACATTCAATCTGATAATGAGGCCGTTATAATTGATCCTTTGCGTGAAGTGCAGCCTTATATCGAAAAAGCAAAAAAGGATGGTGTTCGGATAAAATACGTCTTGGAAACCCATTTTCATGCTGATTTTGTAAGCGGACATTTAGATCTTTCGCAGAAAACGGGAGCCAAAATCGTGTACGGCCCCACTGCCCAGCCAAAATTTGAAGCACATATAGCTACTGATGGCGAAATACTTTCTGTTGGGAAAGTAAAAATCAAGGTATTGCACACTCCTGGCCATACAATGGAAAGTACGTGCTATCTTTTGTTGGACGAAAACGAAAAAGAAAACGCCATCTTCACAGGCGACACACTTTTCTTGGGCGATGTTGGCCGTCCCGATTTGGCTCAGAAAGCAGGCAGTATCACTGAAAAAGACTTGGCTGGATTTCTATATGATTCGATCATGTCCAAAATCATGCCTTTGCCAAACCACGTCACCGTTTATCCTGGCCATGGAGCCGGAAGTGCCTGTGGAAAAAACATGATGAAAGAAACGGTCGATACCTTGGGACATCAGAAGGAATCGAACTATGCTTTGAACCAAAAATCGAAAGCCGATTTTATCAAAGCCGTCACACATGGACTGGCCACTCCGCCTGCTTATTTCCCCATGAATGTGGCCATGAACAAAAATGGCTACACAAGCATAGACGATGTGATGAACAAAGGCATGAAAGCCCTTTCGCCTGGGGAGTTTGAACAATTGGCCGAAGCGTCAGGAGCATTGATTTTAGACACGCGGGATGCCGATGCGTTTGCAAAAGGTTTTGTCCCTAAGTCGATTAATATTGGAGTCAAAGGACAATTTGCTCCTTGGGTCGGAGCTTTGGTGGCCGATGTGAAGCAACCTATTTTGCTAGTTACAGAAGTAGGAAAAGAGGAAGAAGTAGTGACCAGACTAGCTCGTGTAGGATTCGACCATGTGATGGGTTATTTGAAAGACGGATTCGAAAGTTGGCAAAATTGTGGAAAAGAAATAGATACAGTGAATAGAATTTCGGCCTCAGAATTCAATGAAGCGATCGAAAAAGACCACAAAAAAGTAGTCGATGTGCGCAAACCAGACGAATATTCGGTGGCACATGTCGAGAATGCCGAAAACAAACCTTTGGATTTTATCAACGATTGGATGCCCCATTTCGATCCGCAAGAACATTTTTATGTACACTGCGCAGGAGGCTATCGAAGTATGATTGCTTCATCAATCCTGAAAGCACGCGGATTTCATAATTTCAGCGAAGTGGAAGGTGGCTATAAGGCAATTGCCAATGTGGTTTGTTCGTAGTTTCTAAAGTGATGATGTTGAAACAAAGCGAGGCTTCATAAAAATTAAGTAAAGAGGTGGTTCAAAAAGAGTCGCCTCTTTACTTTCTCTTAGATATTATTATAAGAAGTAATATTATTCTTATAGTACCATTCGTATTTTAGCCAAAACCCTTGAGAAAAATAGGCGATTTTAATGTAAATAACATAATAAATGCTAAAAATATGCGTAACTAACTGTTTTGTAAATGTATGACGATAAAAGAGATCAGATGAAAAAATAAAAAATCTGTTGTTTTTCAATACTTAAATAATTAAATGTATTATAAAAATTACATGTAATAAATACGAATGTATTGAGCAGTTGGCGCGTAGCTTTTTTATTGATTCCATACTTTCTTAACCATTTCTTTTGAATTTTCTTCCTCTCCAACAGCAGGATCGAGCCAATGAATGATCGTTCCGTCTCGTTCCATTTTGCGAAAATAAGTCATTTGACGCTTTGCAAATTGATGAATGGCACTATTTAACTTTTCAACCATGCTTTTATAGTCTGACTTTTGAGTTAAATATTCGGCAATAAACTTGTATTCAAGTCCATAAAAAACAAGCTTATCCGAACTAACACCGCTATCAAGCAAAAATTTAACTTCCTCGACCAAACCTTCTTCTAGGCGTTCATGCAATCGTTTGGTGATTTTTTCTCTTCGAAAAATTAATTCAGGATTCAATCCAAAAACCAAAGGCTGAATCAAATTGAAAGTATTAATATTCATATAATTCGATTGCAAAAAAGTAGAAATTTCAATAGATCGAATCGCACGTTTATAAGTTGACAAATCGGCTTTATCGGTATATTCGGAAGGAATCGAACGAAAAATTGCTTCTAGTTCTGATAACGAATGACTTGACAATCTGTCACGCAAGACCAAATCTATTGGCACAGAAGTGTATTGATAGTTTTTCAAAACAGCATCAATATACAATCCTGATCCTCCAGCTAGAATTGGAATTTTATTTTTCGAAGTAACTGCTTGAAAAGCTTTCGAGAAATCAAGCTGAAAATCATATACATTATAACTTTCTCCTGCCTCTTTTATGTCAATCAAATGATAGGGAACCTGCCGATTCTCAATCCTATACTCCTCCAGATCCTTTCCAGTCCCAAGGTTCATTCCTCGATATATTTGGCGTGAATCGGCACTTAGTATTTCGGTCGACAATTTATCGGCCAAGTGTACCGCTAATTTAGTTTTACCAGAAGCTGTAGGTCCTAAAATGACAATCAGATTATACATCAAGACACAAAATCAGAAAGGTAGGCGTATTTAATTGTGAGTTTGCCATTTTTTACGATTGTTGCTCGATTCAAAATTAGGCCTTCATCTTCTTCCACCAAATTGTAAAAAACATGTTGTGCCAGCTGCCGCGCAAATGATTCAGAGGCATCGCGCGGAAGTTCGCAAGGCAAATTGTCAACAGCCATCACAGTGATATTTTCTGCGTTTGAATAAGGCAACTCAACCAATTGCGTTTGCGGATTGTAATCATAAACTGGGTCTGGAATACTTGAAGCCTTCACCGTACAAGGAATCGAACCATTAATGTCGCAAGTAATATCAGCCACTAATCTGATTTTGAACTTCTCAGAACTCATTTCCTGATTAGTAAACAATTTGGGAGCCTTTGGATTCCAAAATGCACCAGCAATCAACAAATCAGCTTTTTCAGCAAATGGCATAAAAACGGACTTATATTCAGAAGGATGTGTGTGAAAATGGTTCGAATCCCAACTTGTTTTATTTTTGAACTGAAAATAATGGTGTGATTTGAGTTGGCAAAAAACAGGAAAATCAAACGAAGCCTTAAGAAACTCATCCACAGAAACTTCCTGAATACTAGCTCTTTGCAAAATCTCTTTTGCGCTACTTCCTACACGACCATCTCCTGTAAGTATAATTCTGATCGAGGGAAGTTTTATTTTTTGCAACTCATCGACCATTTCTTTAAAATCGAAACATTCGTACGCTGGTTTCAAGGAATATAAACCATACTTCAAACCATAATGCAACAAACCGTTGTATGCGCCCACAAGACCTGCAAAATGGCCAAAAGCTACTAATCGTTTTTTTGAAGCATCTGTTATTTCTTCATAATCAATCAATGTCGCACTATTTCGGATTACGCTTTGCAAAAGCCCTTTGTTATGAGGCTGCTTTTTGGTGGTATGTGAAAAGAAAAAATATTTTTTGTTAGGAATGATTGTGAGAGGATTCACTTCTTTCACCCCAAACAAAATATCACAAGAAGACAAATCTTCCTTTAGCTCAACACCTAAATTAATATATTCTTCATCTTTAAAAATACGAAAAGGGGAAGGCTGAACCAGAAATTTCACACCAAATTGTCTCGAAAGCTCCAAACAAAGCATCGGTGTAATCGCCACACGGCTATCTGGCGGGATTCGAGTTTCGCGTAAAATACCAATTGTGAACATAGTACTAATCAATACGAAAATAGGAGAAAACGTTTCTAAAAAGGAAATAAAACAAAAAGCTTCACAAAGAAACCTAAATGAATGACCAAACTACGTTTGTTCCTTGGAACTAATCGCATAAATTTGCTACAATAAACAATAAAGCATCTTATTATGAGCATACGAAGTACAAACCTTTTATTTTTTGTAGTAGGTGCTGCCGTGGGTGCAACACTAGGTATTTTATATGCACCAGATAAAGGCAAAAATACACGCGACAAATTAGGATCAAAACTGACCGATTATCGCCAAAAATTAAAAGAATACATCGAAAAGCTAACAAAGCAACAAGGTGCAGAAGTGTTTACCGAAGCAAAAACAGAAGGCCAACGTGTGATAAACGATGCAAAAAACGAAGCGGAACGATTGCTACAAGATGTAGAAGATTTGATTAGTCAAATCTCCAATTCAAAAAAATCTTAATTATAAAAGTAAAAAATATAAAATGACTATTTCAGCTTCCGAAAAACAAGAACTAGAAAAAATCACAAGTCAAGTCAGAAGAGATATTGTAAGAATGGTACACGGAGCTAAAGGTGGCCATCCTGGAGGCGCATTAGGGTGTACCGATTTACTTGTCCTGTTGTATTTCAAGTATATGAAACACAGCAAAGAATTCAAACCAAACGCGATAAATGAAGATTTATTCTTTCTTTCGAATGGCCACATATCAGCAGTTTGGTACAGTACATTAGCGAGAAGTGGGTATTTTCCAGTAAAAGAACTTGGTACACACCGTAAGATTGATTCAAGATTGCAAGGACATCCAACACCACATGAGCATTTGGAAGGAATCAGAATGGCATCAGGCTCGTTAGGTCAAGGTTTGTCAGTTGCCATAGGTGCAGCGCAAGCAAAAAAACTAAATAAAGATAATCGTTTCGTGTATTGCCTAATGGGCGATGGCGAACTCCAAGAAGGTCAGGTATGGGAAGCTGCCATGTATGCGCATCATCACAAAGTAGATAATCTTATTGCATTCATCGACTACAATGGACAACAAATAGACGGACCTGTTGAAAAAGTGATGTCTCTATTGGACTTAAAAGCTAAATGGGAAACTTTTGGTTGGGTCGTATTAGAAACCAATGGAAATGATTTAGTAAAGTTATCAGCTACTATTGAAGAAGCTCAAAATGCCTGCGGAAAAGGAAGACCAATTATGGTTCTTATGAAAACGGCAATGGGAGCAGGAGTTGATTTTATGATGGGAAGCCACAAATGGCATGGAGTTGCTCCAAATGATGCTGAACTTGAAAAAGCTCTAGGACAACTAGAAGAGACTCTCGGAGATTACTAAAAAATAGCTGTATGAATTAACGACACAAAAAGGGGAATTTAAACTCCCCTTTTTTATGTCGTTAATTTTCGTATCTCTTACAATCCGATCACGAGTTTTTGAGGAGTATACCAAAATCTCAGGTAATCAAAGCGTATCAAAGTAAAAGGAGCAAACAGTTAAACTGCTTGCTCCTTTTACTTTAAAATTGAAATCAATTAAATACTAGAACTCCCAAAGGTTGTGCTCATATTCCATCAATTCATTCGCCTTCCACTGTGCTGCCAAAATAGCTTGCTTAGCAGTACCTGTGTAAATGTCAGCTAAATATTGATCTTTAGGGTTACTCACTTTGATTAAATAAGAACTAAAAAGACGTAAATCAAAAGCATCAGCAAGGTTTCTATGCTCAGAATCATTCTGAGAGTTAAACCAAATTGCTCTAGGATCATTTTTGAAAATATCAATAAGATCTTTGTATTTGAAAGTAGCAATTGGAATCTCAATTCCTTTGATGTTTTTCTCAGCAGGAATTTTCAGAGTAAAGCACTGCATGTCATAATACATCCTAGAACGTTGACGATCGAAGATATAATCTTCTTTAATCTCCATTTGATACAATTCGTCTGGGTTGAAATAGTTAGGACCTGATGCCGCAGCTTCTGCGCCATCACCACCCCACCCTTTGTCTTCTCCTTGATTTTGTTTTTGGAACTCAAGTTCTTCAGGAGTTAAGGTAGGAACATCTGAAGGAATGATAGTTGCTTTATCAAACTCTTCTTTAGTCAACACTTTCCCAACTTCCAACGAATCAGAAGCATAAGGAATCAATTTACCTTCCTTCACTGCATCCATGATGATACGTGTGATTTCTTTACCTTTAGAGAAAATTGGTTGATTTTGTTTCTCCCTAAGATCAACCATACGTATCAAGGTCTTCTTGTACATTTGATTGTTTACATGTATAGGCCTTACCGAATAAGGATTAAAACCAGACTTCAGGGACTCATAGTAAGCATCGCGTTTAGCTTTCATTGCCTCGCCTTGAGCTGACTTTGCAGCCTCTTCTTGTTGTTTCTTCAAATCATCCGCCTGCTTTTTGGCTGCGGCTTCATCAGCAACTTTTTGAGCTGCAATTTCCGATGCAGAAGGTCCTTTTGCTGCCTTCTTTTTCTTTTGAGCAGAAACAGAACCAACCGTGGCTAAGACTGCAAGAGCTATCAATAATGGCCTATACATGTTTATAATAATTATAATTTATTAGTTAAGAGGAAGGTTGATGATTGGAGTACCAACATTAACGTCTTCAATAACGCCTTTAAAGTTCATCCTTTTAACAGATTTCACTTCAATCACTATCCTGTCGCCAGGCTGGCCTTGAGAGTTGAATTCACTAAAGTCACCACTTTCACTAGAAAAATTCTTAGTACGAACTGGACGTTTTCCACGAACAAGGATCGCATTCCATTCCGTAATTTTATATCTAGCATCATTTGGCAAAAACGTTTTGAAAGACTCATCTGACTTGGCTTGGATTTGCACAGATCTTGGACCTGGAGCATTCACACCTTGCTTAACATCAAGAGGCTTACCTCCACTTAAAGCTAAAATCTCAGGCTTAGGGATCAATCTCACTTTGAAATCCTGATCACCAATTAAGTTTCCAGCACTGTAAACAGAAAGCTTCACATTCGGAGAATTAGGAACAACAGTTACTAAACCTTTTTTCTGACCAGTAATAATATCTGCACCCGAAGCTTTGAAACTTGGCTGATAAGTAGAACCCAAAGCAGGAACTTGAACATTTAACTCATTACCACAGTTTTTATACAAAGCAGAAACGGAAGCTGACTGAATTTGAATAACTGGTTTCGCTACAACATATTCACCTTTAACAGTAAACGTAGTATCTTTTCCTTTATTCTTGATAGTGATTTTACCATTCCAAGTCTTCTTAGCATTACCTTCGGCATCATACGCACCACCTGTAGCAGTAAATTCCAATTTACCACGACCATCTTTATCAATTTGCAAAGAACGACCGTCTACTGTAATCGTAGGCTTTATAGTAGAAGAAGACGCTGCCATAAACAGTTCAGCATTGTATTTTGTACCTGCAGCAACTACACGAGAATCAGCACGATACATTGCAAATACGTTGTCAAACTTCAACTCTGTAGCTCCTACCTCAGCCGAAAGTTGCGCCAATGCATCAGACTCATGCTTCAAAACCTCAGACTCCAAGTTACTCAACGTTGCCATTGCAGCCACCATAGGAGTTTGTGCGAAATTCAACTCAGCAAAGTCTTTTCTTTTCTGTTCAGACTTAGCAGGAATACGCTTGTCATCCTTCGCATCTTTCGCAATGTATTCAAAGGTTTTCTTCCCGTTCATTACTTTGTTCAAATCGTCAACGAAAGCGTTGATTTCTTTTTTCAAAGCATATCCTTTGCCATTTTTGTTTCCACCTACCATCATAATCTCGATAGCAGTTTCTTCTTTGGCACCTTTGTACATACTCTGAGGATCTTCGGGTGTTTCTAAACCACCAGTAGTTTTGATAATCTCATTTCTAAGATCATCAATATACTTTTTCACTTCCTCAGCTTCTTTACGCACTTTAGCTGATTGATCAAGTACAGCTATATCAGCTGCCTTGTTACCATTATCAGTAACGGCTTTTGCAATAGATTTCTCCATTTTAACATTGTCGTTATCTGTATTCTCATTTGCATGTTGCAAGCTATCATCTAAGAACTTAAATTTCTCCATGATAGCTGAACTTACTTGCAAGGCAAGAAGGGCTAATAGTACAAGGTACATTAGGCCAATCAATTTCTGCCTTGGGGTTTCTTTTCCTCCAGCCATTTGTTTATCTTAAAATTAACGTTAAAACTAATCGCAATAGAACTTCTTATTACTGACCTCTGTAAGCAGATAATACACCGCCATAAACAGAGTTCAAAGAAGAAAGATTAGAAGAAAGTTTTCCAATCTCAGTTTTCAATTGTTGACTGTCTTTGTTAGCATCTTCCAAAGCACCCATTGCCGATGTTAAGTTGCCATAGAACTTATTCAACGTTTTCAAGTGGCTGTTAGCATCTTGTAATTCTAACTCATAAACAGCATTCAAAGCAGTCAAGTTTTTGGTAATAGACTGAACTTGAGCATGATACTCTTTCGTGTCAGAAGAAGCATTCGCCAAAGCTGAAGTAGCTTCAATTGTAGTAGAGTAAGACTTGTTCAATTCTTGTATTGACTTAGTAGCTGTCTTTACACTCTCTGCATATTGAGAAGATGCAGCAGCAGCATTAGATACATCTGACAAACCATGAACCGTTTCTGTCAAATTTTTGAAACCAGAAGACAGTCTAGTGAAGACATCTTGATTCAAACCAGAACCTTCCATCATTTCAGAAAGTTTTCCTGTCAAATTCTTAGAATTCGCTTTATCAGACTCTTTTACATGAGGTTTACCTGAATCATCATCTCCCAACTCTGGGTAAACAATTGTCCAATCTGGTTCTGTTACTGGCGGAGCAAAAGCAAATAAAAGAAAAAGTACGGCCTCTGTACCAAGACCAACAATAAGCATGAAGCTCGCACCATTCCAGTGCATGATTTTAAAGAGGGCTCCCAAGATAACTACAGATGCACCAACACCAGTAATTACAGGGGCTACTTTTTGATAGAACTTCTCGATACCAGTCAGTTCATGTGTTGTACGATACTTAGCACTCATCTTTTTAAAAATTAACTGTTAAACATTAAATTGAAATATAGATTATTGGTTGTTGCTGTTGTTGATACGATACTAAAATTCTGCACCAGAAGATCTTCCAAGATAGGTAACCGCACAACGGAAACCTACAAATGATTTAGCAGAATCTCTATTCTCAAAAGTACGGCTACCAGTTTCAAGGTAATAAGCGATATCTTTCCAAGAACCTCCTCTTACCACTTTGCGAGGCTCGTTCTCGTCATAATAGGTAGGGTTTAAATCCCAAGTGGTAGGCACTGCTGCTTCGTAGAAAGCATCCTCGCACCACTCTGCAACGTTGCCAGACATGTCGTAAAGACCATAATCATTAGAAAAATAAGATGCTACAGGTGAAGTGTACATAAAACCATCATCGTAGTAATTACCACGTCCAGGTTTGAAGTTTGCCAACATACAACCTTTAGCATTTCTGACGTAAGGATTACCCCAAGGATATTTAGCCATGTCACGTCCGCCACGAGCTGCATATTCCCATTCTGCTTCCGATGGCAATCTGAATCGAGGCATTTTGAACAAACCTGCCTCTGCACGGTATGTATTTAAGTAGTTCGTTCTCCACTCTGTAAACTTCCGAGCAGCAAACCAATCTACAC
>JAYVIX010000257.1:0-2248 GCA_043769845.1 Cytophagales bacterium | reverse complement strand
CGAGTATATTTTGCGCCTTTTCTTTGTTCTCAATAAAACCGATTACCTCTTCGCGCATCCGAAGTGGCTGCTCGTTCAAAATATCAGCTGCATCATCCGAATCGACATATTCCAACATTTCGGCAATTTCTTTTGATTCGAAATTGCGGAGAAATTTGGTTCGAGTATCTTCGTCTATATAACTAAGTATTTGAGCGTCAACATCTTTGTCCAGAATGTCAAATATATATTTGCACTCGTCCGAATCCATCTCGTAAAGCACCGAGGTGATATCGGCAGGATACAATTCATCCAAGATGGCTCTGACTTTGTCAGAATCCACCTTTTCTACTGCATCTCTCAATTCCTCCAGAAACTCTACCGATAATTCGAATTGCATGTTTTTAAATTATGAATTATGAGTGATGAATTATGAATTAACAGGCTTGTTCATTCTTTGTTTGGTAGTTATGATGGACGAACGAAGGATTCGTAATAATTCTTTTGCTCCTTCATTCAGCAATTTATAATCCGATTCTTTCAAATAATCAGTTGCGTTCAATAAATCAATCCAATAAATGGTCTCGTCACATTCTTTCTGAGCAATCCCAAGTTTGTGGACAAAATCGGCCTTACTCTCTGCATTTTGGGCTTCTCTTATCAATGCGCCTATTGCAGTGCCACTTCTAAGTAACTGCTTGCTAAGTATATATTCCTTGTGTTCTTGAGTGAGTATTTTATAAATAGTTACGATTCTGATTGCAAACAAAAACGACTTGTCAACCAAAGCATTAGCAACATTCATAATTCATCACTCATAATTTATAATTTATAATTATTTCCTCGCTGCTTCTATCTCGTTCACAAGCTTTACAAATTCATCCACACTTAATTCTTCCGCTCTTCGATTGAAAAAATCTCCTGCTAGAAACTCGATAGATAAATTTAAACTCTTCAGATTATTGCGCAATGTTTTGCGTCTGTTATGGTAGGCGACTTTGATTACAGTTTTGAATAATTTCTCATCGCAACCAAGTGTTGTTCTTTCGTTTCTAGTGAGCCTCACCACGCCCGACATTACTTTCGGAGGCGGATCGAACACATATTGCGGAACGGTGAAAAGGTACTCGATGTTGTACCAAGCGTGTAAAAGAATGGTTAAGATTCCATTGTCTTTTTCGCCTTCCAAACGCTCGGCTACTTCTTTCTGCAACATGCACACCACTTCGGGCACTTTGTCGCGGTATTCCAAAATATGAAAGAAAATCTGAGATGATATATTATAGGGAAAATTTCCAGTAACACCCAGAAGTCCCGTTTCTACTTCATCTAAATTGGTTTTCAGAAAATCGCCATGTACGATTTCGAGCTTATCCTCTCCTTTGTATTTTTCTTTTAGAAACGGAATGGATTCTGTATCAATATCAATTGCGGTAATTTTGTTTGGGCCTTTCAATAAAAAATCGGTCAATGCACCCGTTCCTGGCCCTATTTCTAACAAATGAGTATATCCGCCATGACCTGTTATGGAGCTTGCAATGCGTTCCGATATGCCACTGTCTATTAAGAAGTGTTGACCTAAATGTTTCTTTGGTGTGACTTTCATGTTAGAATTTACGATTGACAAATAGTGTGGTCGCGATACATTTGCCAATCAACAAAAATAGACAATAAGGCGGGCTTCTCATTAGAAAAGGCTTCGACAATTAAAGTCGAAGCCTTTATTTTTTAATCTATCGTAGGATTTTGCGTATTATTATAGAGTCAACAGGACTCAATAAAGACGAAATAGAGAAATCATAACGTCTTTGTTTTTAAAGAAAATTTTAAAAGCGTTTTATGCTACATTCCCACCTGCTTACGCTGTCTTTCGCTTGCCAAGTCTAGCGAAGTCCATCTTACTAATGCCTGCACGTTTTTCTTTATGTCTTTCACATCTGCTTGCACAATGTGTATGTGGTGAGTGTCATTTTCTACAGAAGTTAATCTGGCCTCTACCATTAGCATTCTGTCGCTCAATTCAGATACGTCTGACTTTAGCGATGTTACATCTGATTTCAAACCAGCTACGTCTAGTTTGAGCTCAGCTACGTCTGTTTTCAAACTAGCAACGTCTGCTTTTAGTTCAGCTACGTCCGTTTTTAGTTCAGCTACATCTGTTTTCAAACTAGCTACGTCTGTTACAACTTGCTCTAAAAGTGCTATTATTCTTTCTTCGTTTTGCATTTTATGTTTTAGTTGCTGCAAATGTAGCGATTATCTATGAAAT
>JAYVIX010000256.1:0-10604 GCA_043769845.1 Cytophagales bacterium | reverse complement strand
CAGGTCGAACTCAGACCGTTTTATTCCTCTTAAATAAGCTGCGACAAGAGGAACGTTTGCCTTCGATCAAGGTATTTGTGGACAGTCCGCTTGCGATTGAGAGCACCAAAGCGTATCAGAAATTTCCCAAATTATTGAACCAAGAAGCGCAAGATTTCCTAAAAGAGAATGACGAATTGTTCGATTTTGACAACTTAATATATGTAAAAGACGCCAAACAAAGTCGTCAATTAGACAATTATTCGGAGCCTTGCATCATCCTTTCAGCTGCCGGAATGATGGAAGGCGGGCGCATTCAGCATCACATTCGTCAGAATATAGACAACAGTTATTGCACCATTTTTATCGTGGGCTACAATGCCGAAGGCACTTTGGGACGTCAATTGATGGACAAGAAAAAGGTGGTTTCGATCAAAGGTCACAGCTACGATGTGGAGTGCAATATAGAAGTAACCGATGCTTTTAGCGGTCACGCAAGCCATTCGGAACTGATCGATTTTGTGTGCCAACAAGATCCGACCCAGCTAAAAAAGCTATTTCTGGTGCATGGCGAAGCCGTAAACATGGCCGGTTTCAAAGCCGAATTGGAGACAATTGGCTTTTCGGGAGTGGAGATTCCGAGCTTGGGACAGCGGTTTGAGTTGTGATTTTTGAGTTCAAAATAGTAGTTTGTATCTTTACGTAAACGCCTCAAATAGTAAAATCATGCAGTTAATAAAAGAAATTGAGCAGCTAAGTACTGCCGAGAAAATTCTTTTGGTGGAACGGATTTGGGAAGATATCGAAACTTCTAAAGAGGAAATTCCTTTTACTTCGGAACAAGAAAAGGAAATAAAGAGACGCCAAGCTCTTTATAAAACGGGAAATACATTGTTGAATACTTGGGAAGAGGCAAAGCAAGAATGGAAGAATCGTTAGTAAAGTACATTTTGCTTTTGTCGGATGAAGCAAAAAAGGACGTTTTAGAAATTGCCGATTGGTACGAATCGGCAAGAATTGGTTTGGGAGATGCTTTTATATTAAGTCTTGAAGCCTCTTTTGCACAGATTACACGCAATCCTAAAATTTTTCAATTGCACGAATTAGGAGTGCGTTTTGCGTTTACTAAGCGGTTTCCGTATCGTATTATTTTCGAAATAGATGGCGATATTATCGTGGTGTATGCAATACTCCACATGAAAAGGAACCCGACTATTTGGAATGCAAGGTTGACCTAAATTGAAAATAGTTGAATCAAATTTTAATTATTTTCAATAATCCGAATCGCTTCCAAGGCTTCTTCTGGCTTCACCAACACTTCACTTTTGCCTAAAATACTGGAATAAATGTTGGCGTAATAGGCGGGATAATTCCCGTTTTCGGTGGGTATTTTTTCGGTTTTGGTAGAAGTTTTTAGCGTTCCCCAATTCTCTTCTGGCTCTTTGCCCCAGTCTTTTCCGCAAGGAATTTGGCCAGCTTTTAGGCAATTTTCTTGAGGATCGAGGCCGAACTTGGCGAAAGTTCCTTCCGTTCCAACCAATTCAAAGCGTGGTCTTGGCGTTTCGTACAGCATTCCTGCCGATAGAAATGCCTTGAAATTTGGGTAATTCAAGCTCACTTCAAAGTAATCTACCGCCTTTGCGTTGGTTCTTTGCACCTCTGTTTTGGTCGAAACCGAGAGTGGTTTTCCAAACAAATGCAATGCTTGGTCGATCAAATGTGGTCCCAAATCGACAAAAATTCCAGCGTCTTCTTTCCAACTATTGAGCCTAAGTTCGGGACGGAAACGGTCGTAATGGCCGCGGTATTCGTTCAAATCTCCGACCGCTTTTTGTTCGATCAGTTTTTTGACGGTCAAAAAATCGCCATCCAAACGCCTGTTTTGGTAGACTGAAAGGACAAGATTTTTCTCTTTTGCTAGCCGAATCAGCGTTTCACCATCGGCCGTTTTGGTCACAAATGGTTTATCAATCACCACATGTTTGCCGGCCATTAAAGCCATTTGGGCATACTCGAAATGCGTATCGTTGGGAGTCGCGAGCACGATCAAGTCGATGTCTTTATCAGCCAAAAGTTCCTTGTAATCGCGCACGATTTGTACATTGGGGTAGCGTTCTTTGGAACGAGATTGATTTCTTTCGACTACGCTGTGGAGTACAAATCCTTCAGTAGCATGGATCAGAGGCGCATGAAAAAACTCGCCTGCCATGCCATAACCTACCAAGCCAACGTTTATTTTTTGGGACATAAAAATGGAATATTAGTGGGTAAAGGTGCAAAAATTACGGCATTTCAACCACCCCTGATTCCGAACTAGTTCGGAATCGTCCCCGCCTCGGCTGAGGCGGGGAGCATCGAATCGTTAACATCTTGAAGGCTCATTTATTTTTCACTGTTAGTTTTCCTAGGCTCTCCTCCTCAAATGAGGAGGAGACGATTCGACCGCAAGGGAGAATCAGAGGTGGTGGATGGCTGGAAATAACATCCATTCTTCTGATTATATTTGTTTGAAATAAATGCAAATGACAAAGGAACTTAGGGAGCAAGTAACTGAAGAAGAATTCTTGAAAGTATTTTTGATACAACCTTTGTTTGATAAGCAGATTACTACCAGTTTGACTATTGATGCAAAGATAATTACGGTGGATTTTATGACAAAATCAATATGTAATTGCGTTTTTGATGAGGAGGTCGTTTTTAAAAATTTTGATACTGCACTTTTATTGAGGATTGAAAACTGTGTTTTTAATAAAGAAGTTAGGTTTGAAAATTTCAAAAGTAAAAACAAAACAATCCGATTTTATAATTCTGAAATCCTAGAATTACATTTCGATAATTGTAATATATCAATTTTATCCATTGCTGATACTAAAAAAACAGAGTCTATAGTTAACGAAATAAATTTTAATGAAAGCAAGATCAATAATTTAGAAATCGTAAGTAAAAAAATTAGACGTGTTACTTTTCTCTCTCAAAAAAACGAATATTTAAACATATATGGATTTTTACGATTAGAAAATACAGATATATTAAATTGGTTTTGGGTTGAAAATGTCGAGATCATAGATTTGGGTTTTTACAAAGGTGAATTTAATAATTCATGGGATTTAAAAGAGGTAATTATAAGAAATTTATCATTTAACGAAGTTCTCGTTAAGAAGGAAATGTCTTTGCATAACCAAGATAATATTCAAAATATTCGCATTGAAAATAGCGAATTCAAAAAAGATTTCGGAATAAGAACTAAAATTAGAACTGAAAATGAAGAAGATATAAAAGCTTTAGATAGTTTGAGCTTGTCCAAATGTAAATTTGAAGGTGAGTTTTTGGTCAAAGATGTGATATTGAATAATTTAGAAATTAATGCATCTTCCAAATTAACAGGAAATTATAAGTTTAGAGATTCCGATATTTCTCTACTTACTTTAAACGGAACTGAAAACAAAGCTAATTTGACCTTCGATCAATGTCGTTTTAATAAAGTTAAGTTTGATCAATTTAGAACGGACGAAGACTTAGTTTTCTCTGGTGTAAGAAGTTATGGAGTCGATTCAGAATTTACAATCAAAGGTTCTCGATTGGGGAAGACATTGTTTTCTAATGTTCATCTTGAAAGTTTTAACAAAATAAACATCGAAGGCAGTATGATTCAAGAAATCAATACGACAGGTATTGAATGGTTTCATGATACTCAGTTGAACATAGTTGAGAACAAAAAAGCGGAAGATTGGAAAAAAGACAGGGAAGTTTTCAGGCAGATAAAACAATCTTTAGAAAAGCAGGGAAGTAATATTGATGCGCTTACTTTTAAGGCATATGAAATGAATGCCTATAAGAAGGAAAAAGGTGGAGAAACAAAGAGTTGGAAATGGTCAACAAAAATCAATAACAGTGTTAGAATTTTCGGAGATAATCTTATTCTTGTTGCTGGCTGGACGAATGATTTTGGATTAAGTTGGACAAGAGCATTGGGTTTGGCAATACTATCTTGTATACTGTTTTTTGTGATTTTGTCTTTGACTTTAATGCCTAAAGTGCATTTTCAATGGTCAATAAATCCATATGATTTGAGGTATTTCGATTCATTGCCTAATCTGTTTAATCCAGTGCTAAGTATTGATAAAGTGTTTATTGTTAAAAATCCAGAAGATATTGAAATAGGATTTGAGGCAAACTTGTTTTTTCTGTTGCATAGAATTGTTTTGTCTTTCTTTATTTTCCAAATAATCTCTGCATTCAGAAAGTATGTGAAATAAAACGGTTGATAGCAGACGCAAACCGAAGAAGATAGCCGAACGATTAAATATTTCTATTGACAAAATAATACAAATCAGTTGAGCATTATGTTCTAGGAGGTTCTTCACATCAGATTACGAACCTTAAACATAATTCCGTACTTTCGCTGCCTCAAAAACATCAATAATGCGCATTGAATTACTAAAATCAAAAATACACAGAGTAAAAATTACTCAAGCTGAATTGGAATACGTTGGAAGCGTTACGATTGACGAAGATTTAATGGATGCCGCCAATATGATTGAAAATGAGAAGGTTCAAGTTTTGAATTTGAGCAATGGCGAACGTTTGGAAACGTATGCAATCAAAGGGCCGCGTGGCTCGGGTACTATATGTATGAATGGCCCTGCTGCTCGCAAAATGTATGTGAACGATATGATTATCATTATATCTTATTGTTCGATGGAGTTTGAAGAAGCAAAGAAATACCAACCGATTGTGGTATTTCCAAAAGAAGGAAATAGACTTTAATAAATAATTTTCAATTAGTAATTAATAGTTTATATTTTGAATAAAACACTAAAAAATATCCTGTCGTACGCAGCTATGCTCGGTGTGACAGGATTTTTGCTTTGGTTTTCGCTTGGAAATATCGAAGCCCCCGAAGGTCAAACCAAGTTCGATTTTATCAAAGGTACTTGGGACAAAGCCAATAAATTCTTGATTCTTTTATCTGGAGCAGTAGCGGTTTTGGCTCATTTGGTGCGTGCCGAGCGTTGGCGTTTGATGTTGAAACCAATTGGATATTCGACTTCGACCATCAGTAGTTTTTTGTCGGTAATGGTGGGCTATTTTATCAATCTTGCCATTCCGAGAGGTGGCGAAGTGTCGCGTTGTTTGAATATGTTTCGCTTGGAAAAGGTGCCAGTCGAAACTTCTGCTGGAACGGTGGTGGCCGAAAGATTGATTGATGTGGTTTTTTTACTAGGTTTTATCGGAACTTCGTTTCTAATCGAATACGATAAATTGATGGAATTGCTTATTGGATTTATGGAAAAAAGGAAGCAAGCTCAGTTGGCTAGTGGAGGTTCTTTTCCATTGCTTTTTGTTTTGGTAGGCATTGCCGCAGTCGGCTTAATTGGGATTTTTGTTCTTTTCAAAATGGGTAAATTCAAAACCATTACCGACAAGTTGGCAGGTATTTGGGCAAACCTTCGCAAGGGACTTTTCTCGGTTTTTACTTTGGAAAAAAAGGGAATGTTTTTGTTTTATTCCCTCCTGATTTGGGTTTTGTATTTCGTGATGGCTTGGTTGGTGATGCTGGCTTTTGACGAAACTAGAGTCTTAGGAATTGATGCCGCACTAACGGTATTCACACTTGGCTCTATTGCGATGGCAATGCCTTTGCCTGGTGGTGCAGGAAGTTATCATGTATTGGTGCCAGCTGGTTTGAGTTTGTTTTATGGTTTGGCTCCTGATAAAGCCTTGGCATTCACGGTTGTATTTCATGCTTGGCAAACCATTGTATTGATCATTTTTGGCTTTTTAGCAATGGTTGGAAGTCAATTTTACAAAGGCAAAACAGCTTAATTGGATGAAAGCAGAAGATAAAATAGTAGATTGGGCGAAAGCTACGGAAATTGTAAATGCTTGGAAACAAGAGCATAAGAAAGTAGTTTTTACAAATGGCTGTTTTGATATCCTGCATTTAGGTCATGTCGATTATTTAGAAAAATCGAGAAATTTGGGCGATAAATTGGTTTTGGCGTTAAACACAGATGCTTCTGTGAAAAGGCAAAAAAAAGGCCCCGAAAGACCAATTAATGATGAAACAAGCAGAGCCAGATTATTGGCTTCGCTGTTCTTCGTAGACCTTGTGGTGTTCTTTGAAGAAGAAACGCCTTATGACATAATTGCATGTTTGAAGCCTAATATTTTGGTAAAAGGTGACGATTATTCAATTGAAAATATCGTTGGTGCGGATATTGTATTAGGAAGTGGGGGAGAAGTGAAAACCGTTCCGCTTGTGAAGGGTTATTCTACTACCTCAATTGTAAACAAAATCAAAAACTTAAATTAAGTAGCTATGTTCATGTTAATGATTATCGGTGTTGTGACGATGCTCGTGAGTTGGTTCGTCAGCAATAGGCTAAAAAACAAGTTTCATGAA
This sequence comes from Cytophagales bacterium, assembly GCA_043769845.1. GTDB lineage: Bacteria > Bacteroidota > Bacteroidia > Cytophagales > UBA9547 > UBA9547. Next base: position 4,219 of record JAYVIX010000256.1, on the reverse strand, counting down.
TACTCACAAATCGGTCTGCGATCGGGACTAAGTGGTGCCGATGCGGCTGCGCAAATGTTGAAAGACAATAACATTTATGATGTTAAAATTCTTTCGGTCGAAGGTCAATTGAGCGATCATTACAATCCTGCCAATAAAACGGTAAATCTGAGTCATGATGTGTATCATGGTCGTAGTGCTGCTTCGGTAGCGGTTGCAGCTCACGAATGTGGCCATGCCGTGCAACATGCCAAGGCTTATGCCATGTTGGCGCTACGTTCTACATTGGTGCCAATCGTAAATGTGAGTTCCACTTTGTTGGGTTATCTGAATATTGCCTTGTTGTTTGGTGGAGGTTTTATTTACCATAATACAGGAGCGGTGAGTTCTACGATTTTGCTAATTATTATTGCTGCAAACTTAGCTTTGACAACATTTTCGCTCATTACTTTGCCAGTCGAGTTTGATGCAAGTAACAGAGCTTTGGCTTGGATGACTACAAGAGGTGTAGTGACAAGTCAAGAACATGCCATGGCAAAAGATGCTTTGTGGTGGGCCGCAATGACCTATGTAGTGGCTGCTTTGGGTTCGCTGGCACAGTTACTTTATTGGGTGTCAGTCTTTATGGGAAGACGAGACGACTAATTTTGTGATATATTTCTGAAAAAAGAAAAGCCACCTTTTGGGTGGCTTTTTTTGTAGAGGGTAGTCGATGAATCAAGTAAATATCTGTCTAATCAGTGTCATCTGCGTGCCACTACATCTTCTCAAACAAAGCTCTAATTTTTTCCTTCGTAATTACCTCTTTCCAGTTTTCACCAATAGCATGATCCCAGAAGTGGTCGAGAGCGTAGCTAGTAGCCGCCATTTTGTCCAATTCTTCGCTTGTACAGTTTTTGGTAATGCCAACTGGTAACGTAATATTGTTTTCTTTCACCATTTGCATGAATTCTTCCACGCCTTTAGGATAGTATTCGTCCAAATATTGGAAAGCGATACAGTTGGCAATGCAATGGTGCGTGTGTAGCACGTACGACAAACCATACGAAAGCGCATGACAAACGCCTACTTGCGAATAAGTCAAACTCATTCCACCCAAATACGAAGCCACCATTAGTTTCTCGTCTGCCAACTCGCGACTGATTGATTTGTCTAAGAACACTTCACGGCAAAGATCCAACGACTTTTCAGAAAATGCTCTTGCAAATTCATTGATATGTCTGCCATCCAAAGCTTCAACAGCATGGATATAAGAATCCATTCCAGTATAAAATCGTTGATCGTCAGGTACTGAAAGAATTAATTCAGGGTCGAGCAAAACTTGGTCTGGAACTGTATGGTCACACTTGATACCTAGTTTTTTGACAGGGCCAGTCAATACGGCCGTCATAGAAACTTCTGCACCTGTACCAGAAATGGTAGGAACGACAACACTATACACTCCAATGTTTTTGATCAAGTCCAAACCTTGGTATTCGTGTGCATGACCAGCATTAGTAATCATGAGCGATGCAGCTTTGCAAACGTCCATCACGCATCCGCCACCAATTCCTACCATTGCAGCAGGTAGGGTAGAAGAGTGCGCTTTTGATTTAGCTACTACTTCGTCTATTAATTCTGTGGTTGGTTCGTCAAGAGTGCTGATAGGAATAACCAAATCACCTTTTTTTAGCGGAAGTTGTTTCTCTAATTCCTGCCCGACAAAATAGTCGTCCAAGAAAAAAACTACCCAACCATTTTCTTTTCTTTTAACCTCTAAAATTTCACCTAACTGACTGAAAGTCCCTTTGCCATATATGCAGCGATCTACACTTTTGACGTTTCTTGATTTGCTGATGTTCATTATATGAAATTATGCTACAACACTAGAAAAAACTGAATCCAGTGCTTTTTCTAAATTAGTGACTCTTGTCTTAATTTGTTCTTCCGTCCAATTCACTTTGATAATCATTGAGATAAGGCGAGAAACAATATCGTCAGACTGTGGGAATTTTATATTGGCATAATCTTGAGGTTGTTCCAATACGTGTACAGGCATTTTGTAGGTAGATTTCAAGCCACGAATCTGGTCCCATTGGCGGATGTAATGGAACATGTTGTCATACCAATATTGGCACGCATCAATGCCGTTTTCTGCAAACGCTTTTACGATTTTGCGCGTAACAGTTTCGTCTGGACCGAAGAAAGACAAACAAGTAGCCGAATCGCCCGATTCGTCAGGAATATAACGGAACGTGATCTGAGGATATTTGCTCAGCACGTTTTTCATTATTTGCTGATTTTTTCTTTGAGTATTCAGAATAAAATCTAGTTTCCTCATTTGCGCCACCCCAACTGCAGCATTCATTTCACCTATTCTAAAATTGGTCCCGATATGAGGATGTTGCTCCATACCTCTAGCATTGCCAATATGGTCATGACCATGATCAGAGAAACCATCTGCATATTTGTACAGTTGTTCATCGTTTGTTACTACTATTCCGCCTTCGCCACACGTTACAATTTTGAAAAAATCGAACGAATAGCAACCCATCATCCCAAATGTACCTGCCATTTTTCCTTTGTAGGAAGCCCCAAGTGCTTGTGCCGAATCTTCAATGAATTTTATATTGTTTTCTTCGCAAATTTGCATGATTTCTTCAATCCTACCAATTGCTCCACACATGTGTACCAACAAAACTGCTTTTGTTTTAGGAGTCAAAACGGCACGAATACCTTCAGGCGAAAGACAAATAGTTTCGTCAAGTTCGGCAAAAACTGGAATTGCGCCAGCCAACATTACCGCCTCAATAGTAGCTACATAGGTAAAAGGAGGCACTATTACTTCATCGCCATATCCAACACCACAAGCAGCCAATGCAGTAGAAACAGCAGCCGAACCACTCGAAACGGCATGAGCATATTTTGCACCAGTAAAATCTACTAGTTGCTTTTCGAACTCACGCGATTTCCACATTCCTTTGCGTTCGGCATCGTGGTTATATCTAAATAATACGCCTGTTTCCAGTACGTCATTCACTTCTTTGCGCTCTTCTGCGCCAAATAATTCGGTTCCCGGCATGTCGATTTATTTCAACGTTAAATGTTCAATGTTCAAAGGTAATTAGTGTTGTGTAAAGTTTTATGATCAAGTACAATAATAGATTTTATGTACTCAAATAATAGTTGTTTTATGGTTTTGTTTTCATTTAAAATGAACGCTGAGTTATTGAAATAGTTAATCAAAAACGCATTAATTCCAGCATTTCTTTTGTGCTTTGTGATTTTGCCCTATTTTTACGCTATAAATATAAATCCGCTCGACTATGCTAATGCTTTATATCATTTTCGCACTTTTTATTCTTTCTGTTGTTTGTCCGTTTATCATCCCAAACAAGGCAATCAGCGACAATCCGACCGACATCGCAGAATAGATTTGACTTTCATGATAGTTAATACCTAGCCACAGAAACAGTTCTGTGGCTTTCTTGTTTCTAATAAATAACAAAAATCAGTCTCTCATGTTATTTTCTACCGAAAACGCCTTACAAAGAATCAATACCGAATTGCTTTTGCTCGATTTTGGCGATCGCCCAGCCGAATTGTACGAGCCTTTATACTATATTTTGAATTTGGGTGGCAAACGCCTTCGTCCGATTTTGGCTTTGATGGCAGCACATCTTTATCAGGAAGATTTTGAAGCGGCCATCAAACCTGCCTTAGCCATCGAAGTGTTTCATAATTTCAGCCTCATTCATGACGATATCATGGATCAAGCAGCTGTGCGCAGAGGTCAACCAACGGTTCATATTAAATGGGACACACCTACTGCTATTCTTTCGGGCGATGTGGCTTTGGTCGAAGCCTACAAACTTATCATGCAAGTGCCTGATAAAGTGAAGATAAAGGCTTTTGATTTGTTTTCGCAAACCGCCAAAGAAGTATGCGAAGGCCAACAAATGGACATGCTTTTCGAGAAAAAAGAGCGCGTAAGTGTAGACGAATACATGGAAATGATCCGCCTGAAAACGGCTGTTTTATTGGGTTTTAGCTTGCAAATTGGCGCATTAGTAGGTGGTGCTTCGGAAGAAGAAGCCGAAAAACTACGTGCATTTGGTGAAACGATCGGACTTGCATTTCAGGTAAAAGACGACTATTTGGACGCCTATGGCGAAGCCGAAAAAGTAGGAAAAGCAATTGGTGGCGATATTGTGGTGAACAAAAAAACCTATCTCTACACCAAAGCAATGGAAATAGCAGA
>JAYVIX010000255.1:0-3828 GCA_043769845.1 Cytophagales bacterium | reverse complement strand
CAATCAAACAATTATATTACCAGAATAAACCCGTTTACTCTAGCGTGACCACCAAATATGCCATCGTTGGGTCGAGTGTTGTGAACTCGCAACAAGGCGATGACCTAAATAAAACGTTTAAAAACCTAGTCATTTCAGATACCAAACAAGATAAGTATACCGTCTTTTTTGAACCTGATAGCGAACAAGACGGCCTGTACTTCAGTCCACAAACGGTAGATTACAGCTATCCGGGCAAATATCTGTACGTTCGTACCCTTTTTGCAAAGCAAAATCAACAGACAGAAGTGGAACTTGGCCCAAAGTTTTTGACGATGAAAATCTCTGGCCGATATGTGTATAATTGGAAAAATAGCGATGGCAAAACGAACCCAAAACTTCCATTGCCCGAAGGGACAAAAGTGGTTCTGGCCAGAGGTTATTTGTCCAGTGAGTTCTTTATAGAAGGAACTAAATTGAATGATAAGAAAATCTTGGCTTCTACCACTGTCAACAAAAATGGAGAATATACTTTCGATATTGGAATGACCGATTACGAAAATTTCAATAGCGATGCAGGAAAAAGTCTTGTCATTCTGATAGACAATCCTTACTACTATGCCGAGCCAACGCAAATCACTTACAACCAAAACGAGGACATCAAAATGCCACAGCTTATGGCAAAGGTGAAACAGTACGGATTCAAGTCGAAACTCGGTTTCAAGAATGCTGCTGGCATAATAGAATCGGTGAAAGGCATGGAAATTTATCTGTGCCGATTGGTTGGAACCTCATTTACTGGCCTTCCAACCAACGAAGGTGATCCTGAACGAAACACCTATTTCAAAAAGACATGGCAACATACTGATGGCAAAAAATACCAAATCATCGACCGAACGAATGAAGTCGATGGAAGTTTTACTTTCAACCGCCTCGTGATGCCTTCTTCTGATCCGGAAGACAAGTACTTTATTTTGGCAGAACCATCCTCTACAAGCCAAGAAAACTACATTACCGAAAATGCCTTCCCACTCACTGGAGCGACTAATTTCACCTCTCTTGGTACTTTTTTCAGTCCTGAATCCAAGAAGATTTTTTCCGACCAACAAATAATCAACACATTCGATTATGCCAAAAATCCCTTTTACGTCCCCATTGTTCCACAGAAACCCTACATAGACGGAGCTGTTTATCCGTACAGCAACACGTCTACCAATGTAATTTCGGGCGTTTTGGTCGAACAATTCGACATGGTGGGCATAGATGACAACGCATCCGAAACACAAATTGTAGACTATTTGAAAAACAAAAAAGCCATTTCGAGCATGGTCACTTCTTCGAATGGAAGATTTTTGTTTGATAGTTTGAATTTTGATCCAGCCAGTGGATGGAAATTGTTGAGACTGACAAAAAGTGGCTTTCTAATAAAATACGAAACCATCAATTCGGGCAAACCACTCTATAAAGGACAACGGGCAAACTTAGGCAAAGTGTATCTGAAACCGCCTGTTTATGTGACGACATCTGTGGTAAATGATGCTGGCGAGTTTGTGGAAGCACGTGTGATTGTGGGAGACGATTTCAGTTGGGCTGATACCAAAACATTGAGTTTTCCGGGTAAAAAACAAAACGGCTTTATTGATCTTACTTGTCCCAAAGGATTGGTAAAATTCACGATCATTCCAAATAACAAATCCATTTACCAAACGACTTATGTCACGCGAAATATCGCAGAAAACAGTACGCAGATTGCGCCTTTGGTGGTGCAAAAAGCATTGCATAAAGTAGTGGTGATTTGTGTCGACAAAACAACAAATCAATCGGTAGAAGCAAACGTAACAGTGACCAACATTACTGAAACTGCCCAAACGGACAAATTTTCGATAAATGGCACCAAAATAACGACTCTTTCATTTGCTGCTGCTGGAAGCCAATTCGATCTAAAAGTGGTGCCTATTGGAAAATACACCATCGCCAAAACAAAAGTAAAATCAGACCTTGTCGCTACAGAAATAATTACCGTATATGTCGTTCCTGCTGTCAGTATCAGGTGCACTGCACACACGCTGGCGAAAGGCCAAAAGATGCCTTTAGAAGATTTTTCTGTTTCGGTCGAAGGTTATGACGATGATGAGTTTCTTCGAAGAGAACTAAATGGGACAGTCATTTTATCCAAAGTTCCAGCCAACAAAATCCTGACTTTTGAAGCGAACAAAGAAGGCTTTGTAGGACAAAAATCCTTGACATGGGTGACAAAAGAAGACCGAGAACTAGCATTTGAATTCAAAAAGATCCCAAATTCATTACTTACCTCACTTTATGCGTTTCCCGTACAATTGACCGAACTAACGGAACAAGGAAACGATACGTATCTCATTTCTGGCAAACTGGACGCAACTGGCAATGCAAGTCAATCGGCCATAAAAGTAATCACGAACAAACAATGGCTCAAATTCAACAACATCCAAGTAAAACTCACGGCAAGCAGTGCTTTGGATAAAAAGGTAGGACTTGAATCAAAACCGAAACTACAAATCATCTCAGAACTCATTTTTGAGGAAAACAGAATGGACGCCACCGTTTTTAATAAATATGAAATAAATATACTAAACAAAAACGGACTCAGTATTGAAGGAAATGCTTCAGGTGGAAGTATTGTGGGGCAAATTGCATTAGAACCATCCACGTTGGTGAAAGGTTTGTATACTTCTGAATCAGAAAAAGAGGACGATAAAGGCTATTTATACTTGAACAAATCGACCAGTGCATACGCCAGTTCTTCGGGTGCAAAAAGCGATTATAATCCCTATTTTAAAAGCAGCGCAAACCAACTAAATACCATTACTACATCCAACAGTTCTGATATTCAGAACAATAGTGAGCTGTTGGTTTCCAATAGTTCACTGAAACGACCCACATTTACTGCTGCAGATAAATTACTTATTATTCCTGAATCGAATGTAATAATGGACAATTCGAAAGGAATTTCTTTCAAAGGAACGGTGAATACTAATTTGAGTCATGTCCAAAATGCGAACATCAAAGCAAAGGCCGATTTTGTGATCAATCAAAACAACTTTTCTAGCCAAAACGCAGAACCAGTCACTATTCAACTCAAAAAATGGGAATTGGAATTGCAAGAATGGAACTTGAACAATTACGGCTTCAAAGTCAATAAAGGTATATTGAACGCACAAGGACTGACTATTCCATTCTCCAAACTGACTATCACCCACGATATAATAGGCTTTGGCGAATTCAATGTGAGTGATCTCAAAATACTCAATGTCTTTCCTATAAAAATCAATGCTGGCAAAACTTTGACCAGTTTCGGTTTCGACAAAGGATTCTCAAAAGAGGGCGGAGCATGGTCGGTCTCAATCCTAGCACAATCCAGTGCCGATTATTTGGCTAGTTTAAAAGGCCTCCCAGATTTAAACCCAAATGATGAAATCAAAATTGCCAACATCAATTTGTATGATTCTGGAAATGAAAATGATACACGGGTTATTTTGGCAGAAAATCAGGAACCAGTGACATTGAATGGAATTTCTAGTTTTAGGCCAGGCACCGTTTCTGGAGGCAAAGATTTCCTCACTTTCCGAGGCGATCTAAGTTTAAACATTCCCAACATGAGCGGGCTCGATATTGTGACCTACGACCTCACCTACAAAATCGAGAACAATTCTCTTTCACACGTGCATGAGAAAAGTTTCAAAAATCTGATACTCGATGCAAAAGGCGTGAAAGTGGTGTTTTCAGAAGACGGTCAAATTTTCAAAAATGGCGAATTAAAACTTCAGGGAATTTTGGAAGACAAAGACCCTGCAAGCAATTACAAGATAAAAG
>JAYVIX010000254.1:0-2668 GCA_043769845.1 Cytophagales bacterium | reverse complement strand
ATTTCAAACTATTGGCATAGGCTTCATCAAAAGCTTCTTTGGAATCATACAAATAAACAGTTGCACTATCAATTGGCTGGTTTTTATCGTCCTTCACATCCAGATGCACTTCGATAAAAGGCGGGATTTCTTGTTTTTTAGGCTTACAAGAATCCATCAACAAAGTAAACAATACGATGCCGCAAAAAACTAAGACGATATGTAAGCGATTGTTTTTCAAGACTTACTTATAAATAACCACTTTTTCTACCATAGATTTGCCCTCTTGATTGACTTTCAAAAAATAAACGCCTGTACTAAGATCGTCTGTATTCACATGGGCTGATCTCAACCAAGTACTTCCTTCTGTAAATTCGATTTCCTTCACCAAAACACCCGTATTGCTGAACAATTGCGCATCAGTTGTGATTTCTGTTGAAGATTGAAACTGAACAAAAAACTGACCAGAGGCTGGATTTGGATAAATTTTCAATGTAGATTCTGAAAAAGCCATTTCATCAGGAATGTAAATGGTATTGGCATCGTAAGTGACATCTTCGGCACGTTGAATAGCGGTCAAGTTGCCTCCAACAGTATGAAATCCCGACAAACGACAGGTGCCGTAAGTAGCAACCACCATATATTCGCCTTTGTAACGGATCTTTTGCGAACCATTTACGCCACCAGCAATCATTAAATATTTGCCGTTCACTGATACATACCATTGAATAGAAGTGGGACTTCCAGAAACCGAGGCCGAAAGCAAATTCACAGGAGAACCTGATTCTGATATAACAGGTGGCGCAAAAGATGAGGTAAAATTTTCTATTGTGACGATATTGGATTCAATGGCAGGACAATCCATTGTATTGTATTTCAAACGCACCTTATATTGCCCTGGAAAATATGGCTGATAGTCTTTGCTAGACAAACTGGTTGCACCTGCAATTTTAGTGAATCCAATTCCATCACCATAAAACCATTGAACCGAATCTGGAGCAGGATCTATGTTGTTAGCAATAGGAAAGGTAGCGGTATAAGTCAGTTTTTGCGTGAAGCTTGCTCCATTACACAAAATCAGAGGTTTATTGCCCAAACTACTTAGAGGGCAGTTTTTTACAGGCACAAAAGGAGGATAAGATTGCATCGCTTGTGCAATGGTAGGATTAGGGTTTATATCATTAAAAACCACCACTTCACCTATCGACCACGAATAATTTTCACCTGTTGAACTGATGGTGGTCTCATTACTCGCAGCCCCTATAAAAGTATGCGTAGAATCCTGCCCGAAGCAAAAAAAAGATGCCAAAGCAAAAAAACAAAGCGATATAAATCTTCGGAATCTCAAGTACTACTTCTATATAAAACTGTTTATGCTAAAAAGCGGAATAAGGTAATCGAATTTAAACCTGGTATCAAAACAAAAATAAGAAACAGTCCTACAACTTAACTATTAAAACCGCTACAAGTATCAAAATCATTCCAAGTGTGATCCAGAAAAGATAGAAATCAATGTCTTTTTTCTTAGTTTGAAATGCTGGCTTGGGATATTCTTTCCTAATTATTGACGGATGATGCAGAATAGAACGATAAAAGCCACCTTCGTGATAGACATAATTGACTTTAGACGTAAGTCTCGTTAGTCCCAATTTATCGTCATACAACTTACGAAGCCTTCCATTGGAAAGCGTTTTATAGGCTTCCGCAATCAATTTGAACATTTCCTCTGAACTTGCATCCCCAAAATTCTTGTCGGGATGATGCTTCAAAGCAAGCTGTTTGAAAGCACCTTTTATTTCTGCCAAACTTGCCGTATGTGTTACGCCTAGTAGTTGGTAGTGGTTCATATTCGAGTTATTAGGAATTGGGTTTTAGGGATTAGGTGATGGAAATCAGGTATTGCTTTCGCTAAAACCTAATACCCAAAACCTAATACCTAGCACCAAATTTAGATTTTCTTCAAAACCATACACGTCCTGTTGGTCAAATACAGACTCAAGAAACCTGATTCTGGGTCTTCTGCAGGAGTGGTGACATATTCAATCGAATTATCTACCCTATTGTGTCCTCCAAATTTGGCATCGTCAGAATTGAGAATTATTTTATACGTACCCTTCTTTGGAATCCAAAATTTATAATCGAATATAGAACGGTAGGTATGGAAATTGAATACAAAAACCAGATTATTTCTTTCGAAAACAATGACTTTATTCTGCCCATCCATATTCAATTGATTGGCAAAATCAGATGCCAGGATTTTTCCGTCAGACATTACTTTCAACATTGCTTTGTCGAAATCAGACAAGAAATGGTATTTCAATTGTTTGTCGTCTACCAGATTCCATTGTCTGCGAGCATATTTGTAACTCCAATTATTGCCCAAACGTGGGAAATCAATCCATTCTGGATGTCCAAATTCATTTCCAAAGAAAGTCAAATAAGCTTCACCACCTAAGGCACAAGTGAACATGCGTAGCATTTTATGTAATGCTATTCCCCTGTCGATCACGATATTGTGGTCGTCTTTGCTCATGTGCCAGTACATTTCCTGATCCATTAGCCAAAAAGCCATCGTCTTGTCTCCTACTAATGCTTGATCGTGCGATTCGGCATAAGCAATCGTTTTTTCTTTGTACCTACGATTGTTTAGTACACCCCACATTTCGTAGATATTCCAGTCTTCATCTGC
>JAYVIX010000253.1:0-2767 GCA_043769845.1 Cytophagales bacterium | reverse complement strand
AAGGCTACGTAAAAGACGGAATCAACAACTATATCGTAGATGGTGAAAAAACGGCCGTCAATCCTGCTCTAAAAGGCACCAAAGCATCGGTACATTATGTGATGAACTTAGCTCCTGGCGAATCGAAATCAATCAAACTTCGCTTGTCAGATAAATCAATCATTGATCCGTTTGAAGAATTCGACCAAATAATGTCGGCTCGCAAATTGGAAGCAGATGTTTATTATGATGAGTTGCAAAAGAACATCAAGAACGAGGATGAGCGCAATATCATGCGCCAAGCCTTGGCAGGAATGCTCATTACCAAGCAGTTTTATTATTATGATGTAGATAAATGGGTAAAAGGAGATTTTGATTCTGCACCTGCCCACGAACGCGTTAATGGCCGAAATAGAGATTGGAAACACATCAAAAACATGGAAGTCATTTCCATGCCTGATAAGTGGGAATATCCTTGGTATGCTGCTTGGGACTTGGCTTTTCACACCATTCCACTTGCCATTGTAGATGCCGATTATGCCAAGCGTCAACTTATTTTGTTTTTGCGCGAGTGGTATATGCATCCAAATGGTCAGATTCCTGCTTACGAATGGCATTTTGGAGATGTCAATCCTCCCGTACATGCATGGGCATGTTGGCGTGTGTATCAGATCGAAAAAGATCAGAACAAAGGAATTGGAGATACTAATTTCTTAGAAAGAGTTTTTCATAAACTATTGCTCAATTTCAATTGGTGGGTAAATAGGAAAGATAGCGAAGGAAAAAATATCTTCGAAGGAGGTTTTCTTGGCTTGGATAACATCGGAGTGTTCGATAGAAGTCATGCCTTGCCAAAAGGCGGACGTTTGGAACAAGCCGATGCTACAGGCTGGATGGCCATGTATTCTTTGAACATGCTTCGAATTTCGATCGAATTGGCCAAATACAATTCGGCTTATGAAGACATGGCCTCCAAATTTTTGGAACATTTCCTTTTGATTGCTGGTGCAATTGCCAACTTTAGCGGCAGTGATTTGAATCTTTGGGACGCTGACGATGAGTTTTTCTATGACGTGCTTCACACCCAACACGGTGGCCACGAGCATATGAAAGTGCGTTCGATGGTAGGACTGATTCCGCTTTATGCCATCGAAACCATTGAACCTGAGGTGCTTGACAAACTCCCCCATTTCAAACGTAGAATGGAATGGTTCTTTAACTACCGTCCCGAATACAAGCAATTGATTTCGATGTGGAAAAGACCAGGCGCAGGGATTAGAAGGCGCTTTTCAGTCTTGAAAGGAACACGACTTATCAAAGTGCTGAAAAGGATGCTTGACGAAAGTGAATTCTTGTCTGAATATGGCATTAGAGCTTTATCGAAATATCACCTTGAAAATCCGTACGAGTTTGTGACCGAGTATGAGACGTTAAGTGTTTCGTACCAGCCTGCCGAATCCGATTCGGGCATGTTTGGTGGAAATTCGAACTGGAGAGGACCAATTTGGTTTCCAGTAAATTATTTACTGATTGAATCCTTATACAAATTTCACCATTATTATGGCGATGAATTTGAAATAGAACATCCGACAGGTTCTGGCACCATGATGAATATGAAAGATGTGGCAGATGAACTAAGCGGACGATTGATCAATATTTTCAAGAAAGACAAAAATGGCCACCGTCCAGTATACGGAACCAATATTAAAACGCAAAACGACCCACATTTCAGAGATCATATTTTATTCTATGAGTTCTTCAATGGTGATACAGGCGAAGGCGTAGGAGCAAGCCATCAAACAGGCTGGACAGGCTTAGTAGCCGACCTGATCTTTAGAAAATATAACAACAAATATTATTGAAAATAATTCATATAATATTTAAGTAAGTCAAAAAAATATCTTAGCTTACTTTGAGAGGAATAAAATCGGATTATTTGATCCTATTTTATTCCTCTTTTTTGTGGATTTAAGCGTTTTGCAGCTAATTAACGATGATTTTCAAAGTAGACGTTCTTTTAGAATTTTCGATCAGCTTAACAAGGTACATTCCTTTTTCAACCGATTCAAAACCAAGAGATGAGACGTTGTCAAGCAAGGTGTATTTTTTGATTTCTTTTCCTTCCAAATTATACACGATTATCGACTCGTAATGAGTTGTTTGATCCAAGTTTAATAATTTGTTTTCTTGGTTGTAATAAGTTGAATTTGAATTGGATGTATTCATTTCTTCAATAGAAAGCGGAGCCATTTCCAATGTCATAGTTCCGAAAGCATCGGCTGTTTTATAGCTGATATTTTTGTCAGTGGCCGTGATGACTTGCGAGCCATACATGCGTTCACGCGTATTTTGGTTGTCAGAATCGTTGTATGCCATAGAAAATCCTAGAACTTTGCTTGCGTTAAGCGTTACACGGTTGTTATTAGGGTTATTTTGGTCGTATTTGTCATTGTAAATTCTCATTTTTACTTCCCACAAATAGGTCGTTCCAACCGTATCTACATCTATCATGAGATGGTGGTTAAATAAGGCGGCTTTCGTTTTGTCGTTGTCTACCACATCGCCAAATGGGGAAACGTGGTAAGCAAATGCGTTGAAATTGTTTAAATGATCGCCACCAGATTTGTCTTCATCCACAAAAATCTCAATACAATCATCGTTCCAATAGTTATCCAATGGATTGGAATGGGTGTCGTGAAAAACATCGTCTTTGATTTCGACTAAAATATAGACCAAGCTATCGTCCCAGCTCGCTTTAAATCTGCCGGTGTAATTAGTTGCATTAGCG
>JAYVIX010000252.1:0-10976 GCA_043769845.1 Cytophagales bacterium | reverse complement strand
TCAAATGTAATGGAATTAATATAATTCCCGACCAATCCATTATTCATATCATATATAGTCCATTCCTTTCCATCGAATCTCGAAACACCGCCACCTGTGCCAAACCAAATAACTCCATTTGGTTCAATTGAAATACATCTAACTGTATTTTCAGGCAGTTCATTTTTAGTGTTATATGTTTTCCAAGTTTGCCCATCAAATTTTGTAACCCCAAGACTCGTTTTAAAAAACCATTTATTGCCATTTAAGTCAATTGTCATATCAAAGACTTCATTAGCAACAAGACCATCTATTTGAAAATAATTTTTCCAAATAATGCCATCGAAATGTGAAACACCTTGGTTTGTAGCGAACCACATCGAACCGTCAATATCCTGCATTATTTTATACACTCTTCCATTTGGTAATTGGGAAGAGGTATTAGCTGTATTATAATTCGTCCAAGTCTGTGCATTCCCCAACAGACTTAAAAGCACACAAAAAGCAAGTAATAGTTTTTTCATAAAATGATGGTTTTAAATAAAATGTAGAAATGGTTAAAAATCAAATGTAAGGAAAAACGTCTGGATTAGGATTAATGAAATGATTTCAGGATTTAACTTTTGCTCATCTTCTTTATTTCTTTGTCTAAATCCGAGATGTATTTCTTGTCTTGTTCTATTCTGAATTGTTCGTATTCTGCATGTGCCTTTTCTACTGCTTGGTCGTGTGAGATGTTGCCAGCATTAGGCAACACATCCAAACTGTTGCTTTCCAAAAACTTATTGGTTCGCTCCAGCCAATCTTTCATGTTCATCAACTGGTTTCTTCGGGCTTGAAACTCGGCCAAGTCCAAAAAAGCACTTACTAGTAAATTCAAATCGCCCATTTCGTTTTCGGCCAAATAGTTTTTGGCAATGCTCACATCACTTTTCAAGATTTTGCCATCGGGCGAGTTTTTCCACGAAGTGAGTCCCATAAAATCTTTGTTTTTATCGGCTCTCGTAAATACAATCTCGGCTGCTGTTTTGCCCGTGACGGCAAAGTGCAGTTTGTTTTGCACCATTTTGTAAAACAAAACCGTTTCTTCTGAATTTTTGGAATAGTCGGCACTGCATTGTTCAAAAATATCGCCCAGTTTTTGGTACATCCTGCGCTCGCTGCTTCGTATTTCACGAATACGTTCGAGCAATTCGTCAAAATAATCCTTGCCAAAAGGTTTGCCATTTTTTAGCATTTCATCATTCAGCACAAAGCCCTTGATGATAAATTCTTTCAAAGTAGCAGTAGCCCAAATTCTAAATTGGGTCGCTTGTTTCGAGTTTACCCGATAACCAACTGCTATGATGGCATCAAGGCTGTAAAATTCAACCTGTCTTTTTACATTTCTCTTACCTTCTTTTTGAACTGTTTCCAAAATGGAAATAGTTGCTTCTTGTTGTAATTCCTGGCTTTCATAAATATTTGCCAAATGCTTGCTAATTGCTGGTACTTCCACGCCAAACAGTTCAGCAATAGCCTTTTGACTCAACCAAAAAGTATCATTTTCGTAAGTAACGCTTATGTTTACATTGCCTTGTTCGCTGTTGTAAAGTATTATTTTGTTTTCCATTGTTGGTTTGGGGAATTCTAAATTGAACTTGTTAGAAATACAAAAGGCTCGTAAATGTACGAGCCTCTGTTATTTCGGAATCATTGATATCAACTCTTAAAGCGATGGCATCAATAAAACGGAGACCTACCTACTATAATTAGGAGCTTCTTTCGTTATCTGCACATCGTGCGGATGGCTTTCTTTCACACCAGCCGAAGTAATTTTTACAAACTTGGCATCCTGTAATGCTTTGATATTCACCGAACCGCAATAGCCCATTCCTGCTTTTAGCCCACCAATCATTTGGTACACGATTTCGTTCGCTTTGCCTTTGAAAGGCACTCGGCCCACAATTCCTTCGGGAACTAGTTTTTTGATGTCGTCTTCCGCATCTTGGAAATAACGGTCTTTCGAACCGTCTTCCATCGCTTCCAACGAACCCATGCCCCGGTACGACTTGTATTTACGTCCTTCGAAAATAGCTACTTCACCTGGCGCTTCTTCTGTACCAGCCAAAAGTGAACCAAGCATCACCGTACTTGCTCCGCCTGCAATGGCTTTTACAATATCGCCCGAGAAACGAATACCACCATCGGCAATCACTGGTACTCCTGTTCCTTCCAACATTTGTGCTGCTTCTATCACTGCTGATAGTTGTGGAACACCCACGCCTGCAATAATACGAGTCGTACAAATACTTCCGGGCCCAACGCCCACTTTCACCGCATCGGCACCTGCATCGGCCAAGGCTTTTGCGCCAGCACCTGTAGCTACGTTTCCTACTATTACTTGAAGATTTGGAAAAGTAGCTTTTACTTCTTTCAGCATGTTAATCACACCTAACGAATGACCATGTGCGGTATCGATACTGATGACATCTACCCCAGCGTTTACCAAAGCGGTAATTCTTTGAATAGTATCAGCCGTAACGCCAACTGCTGCCCCTACACGCAAACGACCAAACTCGTCTTTGCAAGAATTTGGGTGGTCTTTGCGTTTCGAGATGTCTTTATAGGTAATCAATCCTACTAGTTTGTAGTTTTTGTCTACAATAGGAAGTTTTTCGATGGTATATTGTTGAAGAATTTCCTCCGCTTTTGCTAAATCGACTCCTTCTGGTGCTACCACCAAATTTTGGGTCGTCATGATTTCGCGAATTGGTCTTTTAGGATCTTTTTGAAAACGAGTATCGCGGTTAGTAATGATCCCAACTAGTTTATTAGTATCGTCTACCACTGGAATTCCGCCAATTCTGAATTCCTTCATGATGTTTAGCGCATCTTGTAGCGTTGCGCTTTCGTTTAGCGTGATCGGGTCTTTAATCAAACCACTTTCCGAACGTTTCACTTTGCGTACTTGTGCCGCTTGCGCTTCAATGCTCATGTTTTTATGAAGCATCGCAATACCGCCTTCTTGTGCCATAGTGACAGCCATTTCGTATTCCGAAACGGTATCCATCGCAGCCGAAATAAGCGGAATGTTTAAGGAAATTGTTTTTGTAAGCTGAGTTTTGGTGTCTGTGTCCCTCGGAAGCACTTCCGAATAAGCCGGGATTAGAAGGACATCGTCATAGGTAAGGGCTTCGTACAGCACCTTGTTGTTGAGGTAAGACATAGCAAATAATTGCGGTTGATTATTTGCGAGGCAAAGTTACAGGAAAACGGGACGTTCTAAAATTATATTTTAAAGAACGTCTTATTTTTCTGTTCACATTTCTAAATAGATGAATACTATTTTCTACTAACGAAATAATGCCAAAGCACAATTCCAACACTTATCGAGATATTAAAAGAATGTTTTGTGCCAAATTGTGGAATTTCGATAAAACCATCGCAAGCGGAAAGTACTTCTTCGCTTACACCAAAAACTTCGTTTCCGAATATAAAAGCCGTTTTTTTGTTTGTTTCAAAAGAAATTTTATCCAGCATTTGGCTTCCTTTTACTTGCTCGATGGCGAAAACATCGTACCCCTCTGATTTCAATTGTTGGACACAAGCAAGAGTAGTTTCGTAATGTTGCCAATGTACCGATTCGGTTGCGCCCAAGGCTGTTTTGTTGATTTCGCGGTGCGGAGGTTGGCCTGTGATACCACAGAGGCACAATTGTTCGATACGGAAAGCATCCGATGTACGGAATACCGAACCCACATTGTGCATGCTCCGCACGTTGTCCAACACGATTGTAATTGGAAATTTGGCGGCTTCTTTGAAACCATCGACTGAAAGTCGGTTCAGTTCGTCCATCGACCATTTTTGGCCTTCGTCTTTTGATATTTTCTCCATTGCAAATCTTTCCCTAACTTTGAACCTTTCGACTCAAATTCGGATTCTAATAAAGATACAAATAGCGTAAAATTTAAACGTTCGACAAACATGGCACACAAAGCAGTAGAAATCACAGACGCCAATTTCGAAGAAATTATAAAATCGGGTACTGTATTGGTAGACTTTTGGGCAGAGTGGTGTGGCCCTTGTAAAATGATAGGTCCTGTGGTAGAAGAACTTGCAGGCGAATACGAAGGAAAAGCAGTAGTAGGAAAAGTAAACGTGGACGAAAATGCTACTATTTCTGCTAAGTTTGGCATCAGAAGTATCCCAACTTTGCTTATCTTTAAAGATGGCGAGATTGTAGACAAGCAAATTGGAGCTGTTCCAAAAGCGGTGCTTTCTAAGAAATTAGAAGCCCAAATCGCTTAATTAAAACAGTAATTATTGGTTCAGAAAAATCCTAGTCAGAAATGGCTAGGATTTTTTTGTTAGGAAGATTTTGAGTGAAATATAATTCATTATTTCACTCTTGCTAGATAAGTAGTTCAGTTGAAAAATTTATAATATCTGATTTTAAAGTAAAGACAAAACTGTTTGCTTGGCTACTGATAAATTATTTAAACAGGTAGGAGAATTAAACTCAGATTCTTCTGATCGAATGAATTTAGTTATACGCAAAAGTGAAGTTTATGATAATACGGCATTATTTGCAGAAAAGAAGATACCTTTTGAATGTTTCACTATTATAGAGTTTAAAAAGCCAAACAGAGATAATTATGTTTATGGCGACCCTAAAAAAAGATCCAGTTTTTCAATTAAAGAAATACATACGAGAAACAATAGACGTACAATTGATGCTAAATACAACTCGCCCTTTTACTGCTATATAATTGAAGATACTTCTCTAACCCTGAATTTTATTCTGAAAGAGGAAGCGTTTACTTTGACACCAGACGGTTTAGGTTATTTCAGATTATATGAAATTACTGATTATAAAGCCTATGTTGAAGTATTGAGAGTCTGAGTACTATTCTGGTTTTACTTTTATTGAAGTTTTGATCTTTCGGTTTGTACCACTCAAATTTATTCGAGTAGTTCAAATGTGTATATTGTAGGCTGAATACTTAGTGATAAACAGCACGATGCAAGTAAACGAACGAGTAGCCGAAATCAATTCCTTCCTCGACCATGCCGATTTCGACTTGGCGATTAGGCGAATGCTGGACTTGGCTTGGGAAACCCAAAACCTGAGCACTATCAAAACATGTGTCGATTGGGCAAAAAAGTCAAGAAATAATATGAATATTAATTCATTGATTTCTGCCGATTTATTGGCTGAAGCCAAGGCGCAACTTCAGCAATTGGCTTTGTTTGAAATTCCTTCGAAATCGGAATTATTGATTTCGACCGAAAATGTGGCCAAGAAGTACACCAAAGGAAATTTCGATCTGAAACCCCTTTCTTTGAAAGTGAATGCAGGAGAAATAATTGGGGTGGTGGGCGAAAATGGAAATGGCAAAACGACTTTCCTACGACTCATTGGCGGGCAGCTAGCTCCTACTGGTGGTGAAATCAACTACCATTTTCTGGAAAGCAAAAAACCAGACCATTATTCGATCAAACAAAACGTATCGTTCGTACCGCAGCGGATCCCGCGTTGGTTTGGTTATTTGAAAGACAACCTTCATTTTTCCGCTTCTATCTCAGGCCTAAAAGGCGAAGAAAATGAAGTAATGGTCGATTTTATGCTCGAACGAATGGATTTGACTCGATACGCCAACCATACGTGGGGCCAAATCAGTAGCGGTTACAAAACACGGTTCGAGATAGCACGTGTGCTTTTGCAACGACCCAAACTGTTGATATTAGACGAACCATTAGCCAATCTCGATATCAATGCCCAACAAACGTTGTTGAGCGACCTTCGGTACATCGCCAAATCGCAATTCAGACCGATGGGCGTGGTGCTTAGTTCGCAGCAATTGTTTGAAGTAGAAAAAATGGCAGATGCTGTTCTTTTCCTCAAAAAAGGTGAATACATTTTGGAATCGACCGAAAACAGCTCGCAACACTACTTAGCAATAGTCGAGCTGGAAACAAACATAGAACGCGAAAAGCTAACCGAGATTTTTGATTCTGAAACAATTGTAAGTTTCAATGGTGGCTATTTTACCCTGAAAAGTACGACCAATAATACGCAGCAAATTTTAAGCAAACTGGTTGCCAACTATGTGCCTATCAATTATTTGCGCAACATCACCTTTTCTACCAAACGCTTTTTTTAGATGAACAGATTCGAACGTTTTCTACCCACATTTATGAAGCGATACAACCATTATTTGCTTCTGAACAAACCCAATCTTTGGGCGACACGTGTGCATATGGTCGGTTTTTTCGGTTTGCTATTTTCGCTTTTACTAATCGCCATTTTCAGCACTTTGCCGATGAACTATTGGGAAAGTAGTGATATTGTGATCTATATTGTATTTGTTTCCATTTTTTCGGTCATTTCGTTCATCATTTGGCTGATTTATTTATTCAGATTCAATCCCTTCAAACGCTTTGCAGACGATGCTACTGTCAGAAAACCAGGTAGTGCTTTGTTGGAATTTGGCTCTTATTGGCTCGCCATTTCTGTGTTTGTGATTTGGCCATTTATTCCGCCTGCGATCGAAAGTTACAGAACGTATCGTCAGATTTCGGCCAACGAAGTCGCGCAGGATGTGAATGAATTAAATTTCAAAATAGCTGCAATTGAATTTGACAAATCGATCATGGAGTTCACGGCCGATACAGTGGTGTTTTACATGGACGAAAAAACCACGCCAACCTACCGACAAACCGAATACACGGCAAGTTATTATCACTTCGACAAACTCGAAGAAGTACTCAGTGCTAAAGATTCGTCCACAAAACTGAACGACACCTCGTATGTGCGGTATGACGCACCGAGACTGAATTTTGTAGATGTTTCGGAGCTAGATAAAGTCGCCAAAACAAAACAATACACTGCTTTTGAACTATGGAATCAGGCCAAAGAAGCACAATCAGTGGGCTTAGATCGCATGCAATATTATGCAGACATTGTGCGGATTTGCAAAAAGTATAATAAAGATTGGGTTGAAGTTGATTATCAAGGCATTCCAAGAAAGCAATTGAAAGTGACTTCTTTTCAAGAAATCGATAGCAAATACGATGTTTACCAAATTGCCTCTGTGATCCAAGGAGTTAGCTCGCGCATGACCCGATGGCTGCCTGATATGCTCTTTCTATATGGTCATGTATTGTTTTATATAGCTAGTGCACTTTCGATGGCCATTTTTGCATTCAGGCATTTCACCACCAAACCTTATTTTCTGACCTATCTAGTTGGTTTTCTGATAGTAGTATTTACTTCGCTTTTTGTGGCTATTTCGAACGTAGGCTCTTCAATAAGCGTGCTTCTGATTGTGTTATGCTATTTTCTGGCTTTTGCAGTGATCGCAACTACCGTATTTGTGTCCAAAAGAAGGCGAATAATCCAAGGAATAGCGATCAATTTGGCGTTTTACATGTTGCCATTTATTCCGTACCTACTTACGATTTTGTATTTGGAAACAAAGCGTCTCGGAACAACAGGTGAAGAATATGATATCATTAGCAGCTTAATGACCAGCTGTATTCCTGTTTGCGAACTTATCGGGTTTGGGTTTCTTTTGATCGTGATCGAGTTTGGTTTCAAAAAGCTGTATACGCATTGGTATGCTTTGTCTGAAGAATATATTTAAAAAAGGATACAAAATTTAGTATCCTTTTTTATTAAATAATGACAGCGTTCGATCTGGCAAATTATTTAATACAGTCCTATTTCCTGTTGATATTGACCTAAATAAACCGAAATTCGTATTCCCGAATCCGATTGAACTCTTCAAGGGTTTCAAATCTTTCAAGAGTTTCAAACATTGAACTTTAAACCTCCAACTTTGAACCAACAAACGCTCCAAACCCCCGAACACATTCTTCAACACCAGTTTGGCTATTCCAAATTCAGGCATAGCCAAAAGGAGATTATAGATCATGTGATGGCGGGTAAAGATTCGTTTGTGCTGATGCCAACTGGCGGAGGAAAGTCGCTTTGTTACCAAATTCCTGCCTTGGCAATGAAAGGTGTCACAATTGTTGTTTCGCCATTGATTGCTTTGATGAAAGATCAGGTGGATGCATTGCGAGTTGGCGGCATTTCGGCTGCTTTTTTGAATTCAACACAAAGTGCTGACGAACAACGTTATATCGCAAATGAGCTGCGCAATGGTGGTTTAAAAATGCTTTATGTCGCACCCGAACGTATGTTTTCGAACGAAGGGCGTTTTTTGGAATACCTGAAAGAATGTAATGTTTCACTTTTTGCGATTGACGAGGCGCATTGTATCTCGCAATGGGGACATGATTTCCGTCCTGAATACCGGCAGTTGGCAAAACTGAAAGAGCATTTTCCGAAAACGCCCATTATCGCCCTCACAGCCACGGCCGATGCACAAACGCGTGACGATATTTTGGATAAATTGAATTTGAACCGACCACGCACGTTTGTATCCAGCTTCAACCGAGCGAACATTTATTATTACATCGAAAGAAAGAAAAATTACTACGAACGCTTGGTCGAATATTTGCGTCAGCACGAAAATGACTGTGGAATTATTTATTGTCTTTCACGAGCAGGAACGGAAGAACTGGCCGAAAAACTGCGAAAAGACGGCTTTCTGGCCAAACCATATAATGCTGGATTAGACCAAGCGACTCGCCAGAAACATCAAGAAGAATTCTTGCGAGACGATATTCGCATCATTGTGGCTACGGTAGCTTTCGGAATGGGCATCAACAAAAGCAACGTGCGTTTTGTGGTGCATGTCGATTTGCCAAAAAATATCGAAGGCTATTATCAAGAAACAGGACGGGCTGGGCGTGATGGCTTGCCAAGCGAGGCCATTCTTTTTTATGGAGCTGGCGATGTGATGAAATTGCGCAAGTTTGCCGAGGTAGATGGCAATCCGGAGCAAACTAAAATCATGATTGGCAAGCTGAACAAGATGCAATCGCTATGCGAAATACGTACGTGCAGGCGCAAGTTCTTACTCAACTATTTTGGCGAAACGGCACCGAACCATTGTGGAAGTTGCGATGTGTGCCTGAGCGATTATGAAAAAACGGATGCCACGATTGAAGCCCAAAAAATCCTTTCGGCCGTCTATCGTTTGCAGGAAAATTACGGTTCGCAATATGTGGTCGATTTTTTGAAAGGTTCACAATCAGAGAAGATCAAACCCGAACACAAGGAACTGAAAACCTATGGCGTGGGAGCCGATTTGCCACGCGAAAAATGGCTGGATTATATCAAAGACATGGTTCAGCTGGGTTTTTTGAAACAAAGTGAAGGTCAATATCCTGTTTTGCAACTGACCGATGCGAGTAGAAAAGTGCTGAAAGGCGAGGAAAAAGTGTGGCTCGTACAGGCAGCCACTCGCAAAGAAGAAACCAAACACGAACCAAAAGAAGCCATCAGCTACGAAAAACCACTTTTCGAACGACTACGAAATGTGCGTAAAACCTTGGCCGACAAAGAAAACGTGGCAGGTTATCAGATTCTTTCAGACGCAACATTGATTGAAATGGCGGCTTATTTGCCACAAACCGAACCTTCATTGCGCAGGATTTCGGGTATTGGCGATGTGAAACTGGCTTTATACGGCTCGCATTTCTTGAACGAAATTTTACATTATTGCCAAGAAAACAGACTTCAAACACGGATTGAACAAAAATCGGCCAAACGAGAAAAAAAACCAGCCGAGGAAAAATTGAATGATACCAAACTGGCCACTTTTCAACTTTTCAAGCAAGGACATTCGGTAGCCGAGATCGCCCAAATGCGTACCATATCGCCCATGACGGTTGAGAGTCATCTTTCCTATTTCATCATGACGGGCGAAATGGAAGTAACCGATATTGTAGCGAAACACAAAATTCCTGCCATCGAAAAAGCCATCACTCAAGCTGGTAACATGGCTCTAACTCCCATCAAAGAACTATTAGGAGCCGACTATTCGTATGGCGAAATAAAAGCGGTGTTGAGTTGGTTGAAGCGGAAAGAATAAATCCAAAATTGGATACACGTTCTGTATTCATTTTTATCTCAAAAGAGATTATTTACAGAGAAAGGCTTTAAACTTACTTTCTAAAACAAAAGAAAAATGGAAGATCACCTCCGACAGGTGTACCCTAAAATAGCTAATTACTGTGCCTATCAAGAGCGCACACATGAGGAAGTAAGGCAGAGATTGGCCAAATTCTTTGTCTTACCCGAAGATGCCGAAATCCTCATCGCCCAACTGATCGAAGATAAATATCTGAACGAACATCGCTACGCTCAAACATATGCTGGTGGAAAGTTCAGGATAAAGAAATGGGGCAAAACGCGCATTTTGATCGAATTGAAGCGCAAAAATCTGAGCGAATATTCGATCCGCTCTGCTATGAAAGAGATCAAAGACTCCGACTACAAAGAAACATTACAAAAGCTGGCCGAAAAAAAACTAGAAAACCTTTCGAAAACTGAATCGAACAACCTGATTTTAAAAAAGAAGCTCGCCAATTTTCTTCTTCAGAAAGGCTATGAACCAGACTTGGTTTGGGAAATGGCAGAACTGGTTATGAAGAAAAACTAGATCCCATTATTTCACCATTCCATGTTCCAAAGCCAAGCGTACCAAACGAGTAATATTGTCAACATTAAATTTTTTTCAGAAGATTATTCAGGTGAAAATCTACTTCTAATCGATTCATTTTCAATAGCTCACAAATTTCCTCCTCCGTATGTCCATCAACAGTTAGTTGAAGTATTTCTTGTTGTTTTGGACTAAGACTTCTATTTAGTAAAACTTTTTCCATTGGAATGAATTTATAATATAATTCTACCGAAGTTCTTTTTTTATTAAAATTCAGAATAAGTAAGTGGCGGAAATGGCTACGTAAATGGTTTTCTCAAGAACTGGCGCAAGGTTGCTTATATTAACCTGACGGCACACGAATGTGATTTTTTCAAGCGGCATATTTGATATCTTGATGCTGAAAATATTTCAATAATCGCTCAGGTTTTTCTTGTA
>JAYVIX010000251.1:0-8207 GCA_043769845.1 Cytophagales bacterium | reverse complement strand
TGCTACTCGAAATCCAAGCATTTGCCAAGGCAGATAAAGAATTGTGACGGAACTCAATACCATCTTATTAGAACCGTTCAAACCTACAGGATTGAATCCTTTCAGCCCTTTTACTTCGTTAATCGAAAGGCGATCATAAATTGTTCTGTTGAGCCCAATGGTTACATCCAATGCCATAAACTGGCGAAACAACATACGGCAGGGAAGTTTGATAATGTTGCTAAAACCTTGAATACCATTGTTTATTACACCTTGTTCGTATTTGTCTTTGGCAAAGTAAGTCCCCATTTCCAGATAAATGGACGCATTGCCGCCTTTAAACTTGGTTCCGTAGCTCGATTTGAAATTTAAATAATACCGATTGTATACTGACCGTGTTTGATAGCCAACTGTAGTCGAAAAAGTGGCGCCTGTTGGTACATCTTCGGTTACGCCATATTTGTAGATGTATTTGTCTTTGTAATAGCCCCGTTGTGTAATACCGATCGTGAGCAAGTAATTGGTCTGATTTTGGTTGTTAAAAAGTGGGTCGAACCGTGTTTGTGGGCTATCTTGATAATTGCGGTCGTATATTCGGGCAGCTAGTACCAGTCTTGTTGTTCTGTTTTGAAAGGCAGTGTCGCTAAGGCTGAAAGCCCAACCAAACCAGACATCTTTCGTCCAATATTCAAGACCAAAGCTTTTTATTTTGGTAGGGTCTACGGTAGTGTCGGCCGAACTTAGTGTAGATAAGATGCTGTATTTGAACACATCTACACCGCCAGCCCATTTGGTAAGAGGCGAGAAAAAACTTCGATTGATCGTCAAGCCAGAATATTCATTTCCCACTTCATGCACATATTGCGCCCCAACGGTCACGAATGTCTGCTTGATATAAGGCGCAAAATAACTAAACCGATAAGTGATAATGGTGGTGTCGAACAAGTTTGGCTTCGAAAAAGAGGTACCAAATTGATGTCCAGTACCCATAAAATTGTTGTCGGAAATGGCAGCTTTGTAATTACCAGGCGAAAGGTCTCCATCGTTATTGAACGACCAACGATCTTGCGCACGGATGATGATGTCCACACTGTCATTCGATTTGTAATTGGTGTCAATCCTGATCGTGACATCGCTAATGAAACTATTACTCCTCACGATCCTTTCCGATTCTTGTAGTTTCAGTTTGTCCAGTTTCTCGTTTTCGTGGAATAACAACCGATTTCGAATGGCAAATTTTTTGGATTTGACGTGGATGATATTGCCTGCATTCTCAAAGATATTGGTTTCTCGTTTGGCAGTGTCCGCAATGTCAGTTCCAAAAGGGTCGAGCGTTACGATGTTGATTTGGCGAATTATCCTACGATCGTTTTTTTTAAACACCTCCTTGTTTTGCTTTTTCACACTGCCCACATACAATCTACTGGGCGAAGGCAAGGTGAATATATTTCGAAATATTTCGTCTGTGATTTCGTGCTTCTTGGCTCTTTTCTGAATTTTTCGGAACGTTTGAAGTGAATCGTTAAAAAGTGATGTCCTGTTTTTCTTTTTATTTTTTTTCTTTTGGGCAATAGCAGGCGAATAAACGATAGATATGAGCATCAATATCCAGCAAAGATGTCGTATCAATGTATGATGTTTAATTATTAATAATTCTATCGACAGCCTTTTGCGTGTGTCAAGTTCAAAAGTCTTCTGAACTGAAATTTCTTAAGCTTTTAAACCTATTCCTTTGGTATATAGCCAAGGAAATGAGTAAAAATCACCCTACTTTCTAATCAGTTTTTGCCAAAGACTTTATGAGATTTTTAAGATAAATTTATTATTATTCATTTATTATGTTGTCTTTTCAGAAGCCGTTGTGTTGGTAAACGCAACAACAACGGCTAGAAACTATTAACTGTAGGCTATAATAACCAATAATCTACCTATTGTTGCGCAATCAACCTGCCAGTCTGAATGGTTTTGTTGTTGTCCACAATCTTGAAGAAATAGACTCCAGCAGAAAGTTGGTTGGCAGTGATGGAGATTGTTTGTTTGCTGATTGGCGCAGTCATTACCACTGTTCCATAAGAATTGTAGATGAGCAATGTTGCCTTCTTCAGTTCCGATGCATCATTGATGGTGATGTTGGTGAAATTGCTAAACGGATTAGGACTTATCGAAACCACATTGCTAGAATTGATTATCTGAGAAGAACCAAGACCTGTAACAGTACAACCTGCTGGAATCGAAGTGACAACGGCTGCGGTGGTGAAAGTCCCTGTGGTAGAAAGCGCTCTGCCGTTTAAATTAACTCCTGTTTTGAGGTCTATAGCGCCATTGTTGCACACCACAGTCCCTGCAAATTCAGAATAACTGTTGATACTCACCGCGCCATTTACCTGCCAATACACATTTTTAGCTTGCGCTCCATTCATCAAGATCACCTTTGCATAGGTGCTAGTAACAAGCGCGCCTTGGATTTTAATCACAAACACCGCATCCGCATTTCCTTGTGCATTCAGGAAAAGCGTATCGGTGAGGAGAGCGGCAGCATTCAGCAAATAAGTATGTGGCGTCAGCACCAGGTTATTACCAAACTTTGCTGGATACAACAATTCAATATCGACAGACAATGTGTTCAAATGTTTGTAGACAAGAAGCAAATCGGAAGCACACATAGCAGTAGAAACATCAGGATTAGGATGAATTTTACCATTCACCAACACGGCATTAAAACCAGTAGTCAAGCCTACATTTGTACCCACATCGCCTTTCAACAATGTTACCCCTGCGTTTGTCACAGAGCCGCTAGACGAGAAAATGGCATAACATTCGGTAGAAGCCAAATCGGGAGCAGCAGGTCCAGTCAATACGGCAATTCCACATCCTACAGGAGTGTAAGCCATGATTCCATCGACCTTAACAGCTCCTGCAGTAGAAAGTAATCTTCCTTCCACATCACAACCTGTTTTCGTCATAATGGCAGCATTATTGGCCACTACAGTTCCTTTCATGATAGTATTCGCAGCCAGGCTCACCAATCCTTCTACTTTCCAAAATACGTTGCAGGCTTTTGCGCCATTAATTAATACAATTTTGGAAGCAGCATTGGTAAAAAATGCACCTTCAATTTGAAAGATAAAGACCGCATTGGCATTGCCTTTGGCATTCAGTATAAGTCCCAAATCTAATGAAGCAGCACTAGCTATCGAGTAAATACCAGGAACAAGTGTGTCGCCATTCCCTAATAGACGAGAATGAGTAAAGGTAGGAATCGCGCTATTTAACTGATTGTAAGCTATGAGCAAATCGGAAGCGCATTTTTCACTTGCACCATCATTGTTATGCATCACACCATTCACGTTTCCGAAATCTTTAATCGATCCGCTATTGGTTCCTAAATGGCCTGTAAGATGCGAAATGCCGGAGTTTTTAACTGCGCCATTGGACGTAAAGAGGACAAAATTGGCGGCTGTTCCTAAGTTGGGTGCTTGTCCGAAAATGACGGCTGGTAAAGCGAAGATAATAAATGCAGTGTGTAGAAGTTTGTTTTTCATAATAATCTGATTGTTAGTGTATTTAATTTATGATGCAAGATGTATCTCTTTAAACAAGAAAGTCTTATACAACTAAGCGTAAGACTTACAATATTCACATGTTAATACATTAAAATAAATTCACTTATTTAATGTATTGGATAATCGTTATAACCTTTTTCATCGGATGTGTAGAACAGGTCAGATTTCAATTCTTTGGACAAAGGCCAATTGTTTTTGAACCGCTCAACCAAATCAGGATTGTTGATAAACGGACGACCAAAAGCAATAAGGTCGCCCAAACCGCTTTCTATATCAGCTTCAGCTTTCTCTTTGTCGTAACCTCCACTAAGGATAATCGTGTGGACATAATTGCGTCTCACTTGCTGTTTTAGTTCAATCGGCACCACTGGCGCACCCATAGACGAATGATCAACCAAATGGATATAAGCAATCCCAATATTGTTGAGTTGTATCGAAAGGTGATTGTAAGTGTCGTTTATTTCTGGGTAAAGAGGCATGTCGCTTGCTGTACCATAAGGCGATAAACGAATGCCTGTTTTTTCCTTGCCAATAGCTTCGGCTACTGCTTTGGTTACTTCTAATACAAACCGACAGCGATTTTCAATGTTTCCGCCATAATTGTCTTTTCGGATATTACTGGCTGGTGACAGAAACTCTTCAAGAAGATAACCGTTTGCCCCATGCAACTCCACACCATCAAACCCGGCTTGAATACCATTTTGAGCCGAAGCAACGTATTCTGCAATCGCATATTGAATGTCTTTCTCGTCCATTTCTTTTGGAATGGGGAAGTCCTGCATCTGTTGTGCATCCGTCCACATTTGTCCCGCTGCTTTTATAGCCGAAGGAGCAAGGATTTGGGCTTCGGCTGGCATGTTGAGCAAATGGCTAATTCGGCCACTGTGCATTAATTGCACCACTATCTTACCTCCTTTTTCATGTACTGCCGAAGTCGTTTTTTTCCAAGCCTCCATTTGTTGTGCGCTGAACAAGGCTGGAATACGTGCATAACCCAAACCGTTTGGCGATGGCGATGTACCTTCCGTGATAATCAAACCAGCATCTGCTCGCTGTGCATAATAATCTGCCATCAGACTATTGGGCAGATTATCTATTGCCCTGCACCTAGTCATGGGCGCCATCACAATGCGATTTGCCACTTCTATAGCCCCTACTTTTAAAGGGGAGAATAATGCGTATTCTTTCATTTTAAGTTCTCTCTAATTCTTGATTTTATTTGGCCAATTATTCGGTTCTAATTCGCATCGTCTTCTTCCAAATCATTATGATTATCGCCACCAATACTGTAGAAATTGTTTTCCTCATCTTCGCTACCTACGCTTTCTTGTTGATCGTCTAGTTCAGAACCTGGCACGTCCAAGTCGCTGCCTAATTCATCTTCCTCGACCGCTTCTGGGTTTTCAATCTCCATTTCAATCTCATTGTCATCTATTGTTGGGTCTATGGCTAGATTATCGTCTTCTTCATAATGTTCTTTTGGGAGCATGCTAAGCATATGATAAATGGATGAATCTGAAATGGTAGACCATTTTTCAATCTTATCTTCAATGACCGATTGCAGATTGAGTAAGTTGTTGTCGTATCGATTGGTTTTCATTGGAAGTGAGTTTTGGTAGAAAGGTGTCATTTTCGGAAGTGTGGCTAATAATTGACAGAAATGAGGTTTTGCAAAAAACTTGGAAAAGATTACGATCAAGATTTTATTTGTTGCATCTCGTCTGAATTGACTATTGATTCCTTTTGTTCATTCTCCTCTGTTGAAATATTCGTCTCCGTATTTTGCGAGAATTTGTCTTGTTTATGTCTCGCAAATACTTCCCAGTCCCCTGAGTTTTTGAAATCGTCCATGTTTGTATTTCGATCATTAATCATTACTGTGAATCGTTTTGGTTGAGAAAAGATTTCCACAACATGACAAAGGTCGACAACCTGATTAGGGCATGTATTACACAACTATGGGAAAAAGTTACAGCATTTACTCTAAGATTAAAGGCGCAAAAAAGCTTGCCTACAAATCAATTTTACCGATCTGGGGTTGATTGTCGCCAATTAGGAAGCCGATTGGTTGTAGGCCTGGGATTCTGTCAAAGATGACTTTCAAAATGGCCGTAATAGGGATTGCAAGAAACATGCCCGCCACGCCCCACATCGCACCGCCAATCAAGATGACGATGATTGATACGAGCGCATTCACTTTTACTTTGCTTGCTACAATTTTGGGTACGATAATGTTGTTGTCGATAAACTGAACAAGAAGATATAAGACAAGCACCCACACAGCATTTATCGGTTCTTTGGTTGCAAGTGCCATCAGCATAGGCAAACTTATGGCCACCAAACCACCTATGTAAGGAATCATATTCAGCAATGCGCCCACAATGCCTATCAGCACCGCATACTGGATTCCCAATATCAGCAAGCCAGCCGAATTTAGTGCTGCCACAATGCTCGCTTCTATCAACAAGCCAATTAAGTAGTTCTGTATCAATGATTTTCCTTCTACCAACACTTCTTGTACGGTATCATGTCTTTCGGTTTTGAATAACTGCGAGATAAAATCCAACAACATGGGCTTGTAAAAGAGGATCATGAAAATGTACACAGGAAGCAATAGAAGCAATACCAAGGCATCGGTAATGCTTACGAGTACATAACTTATCACTGCGGTACTGTTGTTCATGCCTTCCACTCTTGTTTTATCCAGCCATTGCTGAATTTTCCATTTGCTGATATTCGATGTTTTGGAAGACCATCGGAGGCAATCGTGAAAAAGAGCTGTAAATTTTTCTTTGAATTGAGGAGTTGTTTCACTCAGGTTGGCCACTTGAGTCACAATAAAATACGCGAGTCCCACAATTAGAATAATGGAAACAATAACAGCCAAACTTATCGCCACGACTCTATTGAATTTGTACTTAGTCAAAAAGTTAACTACTGGATTCAACAAAATAGCAATGATGGTAGCAAAAAGAATCGGCAGAAGAATCTCTCTTCCAATAAATGAGATGTAAAAAAGGGTCACAATTCCCATCAAGATGATGGAAGCTTTAGAATAAATTTGCCAGTTGTCAGTGCTTGTTTTCAAGGTATATTAATTTTTGATAAATCTTATTTGTAAGAAATATAAACAAACAGTAATTATGAACAGAAAGCATTTCTATCTTTCGAATGAAAATAATTCAGCGTCTTTGTTCTTTTTTTCAGTTATTAGGTCGCTTATAATTTGGGCAGCTATTACACTGAAGGTAATTCCGTTTCCTCCGAAACCCAATGCATAGTAGGTATGTGGTGTTTTGGCATAAGTTCCGATATATGGTAGCGAATCGTTTGTGCTTCCGAATGTGCCTGTCCAACTGAATTCTGGAATGAGTTCGATGTCGGGGAATAATTTCGAGAAATCTGTTTTCAACAAAGCAGTTTTGCTTTTGATCAATTTGTCTCGCCTCTCAGGATTATAGAAATCTTCGTCTCTTCCACCAATAATTACCCTGTTGTCGTTTGTCAAGCGCATGTATAGATAAGGATTTGCTGTATTCCACAACAGTGTTTTTTCTTTCCATACAGGCACTTCTCCGTGTTCCGATGCGAACGCATAAGTCGAATTAAGTTTTACAATTTTTTTGTCTATAAATTCGATTATTTCATATCCAGAAGCATTTACAATTATCTTGGAAGAAATGGAATGTCCATTTTGGGTTGTTAATTCCACTCCGTTTTTCTTGTAATGTATTTTTGAAACTTCGGTTCTATCAAATACCTGCAATCCTTTTTTGATACTTGCTTGAAGCAGTGCGTGAGTAAACAAATAAGGATCGGTAGTGCCGCCTTGTGTGGATAGAATTGCCGAAGGTGCTGAAAAACCATAATAGGCTTCAATGTCTTTTTGTTCCAAGTATTCTACATCAAAACCTGCTTTTTTTCGAGAGGAAAATTCAGCTTCTATCAACTTCTGGTCTTTTTTAGATGCCGCGAAAAATAGGCTTTTTTGTTTTTCGAATAAAGAAAATTTTATTTCTTTTGAAATACGTTCGATCGTGTCTATAGATTCCGAACACATTTGGTAAGCACGTGCTGCCTGTTGGAAACCAATTTGCTTGGCGAGTTCGGATAACGGTTTGTCTAGCTCATATTGCAACAAAGCAGTACTTGCGCAAGTGCTACCTAAGCCGATAGTTCTGGCATCCACCATCACACAATCCAGACCTGCATTTACAAGATAATAGGCTGTGAGTGCGCCTGAGATTCCTCCACCTATGATGATGATGTCTGTCTTAATCGACTGTTCTAGTTTTGGATAATTGACAGGCAATCCGCTATTTATAAGCCAATAAGGATAACCAGTAGTGAGATCCATTTAATAAAAGTTCGGTGTGTAGTTTGATTTAGTAAATAAATTTATTTTTATACATTTATCATTCCTTCATTGCCATCTACTAACGTTTTTCCTGTAGCCACCGATGCCAACATTTTGAAGAAATTCACCATTCTGTTTCCGTCTGTATCCCAATAGTAAGCCGATTTGGTTTTTACTTTGATGAGCGAGACGGTTGGATCTTCTTTTCCTTCATCAAACCATATTTCGACAATAGGCGACCACAATTCATCAATCGTTTTACGATCGACAATTATTTCGGCTTCGCCATTCACTACCATGTAGCTACC